>JADFOB010000177.1 GCA_022563055.1 Planctomycetota bacterium | reverse complement strand
CAGTGCGAAAGAGATACCCGTCGCTTGCGCTCGGGGCTCGGAAAGAATGGCGCGTAAACGCGGACGGTTGGTTAGACTGTATGGACGGTCGAGCGGACCGGCGCGGTTCCGGTGGGGTTTCGCGTAATGAGCAAGTGGTAGGGCGTTGGTGCGGGGTCTTTGGCGTCGGTGCGATAATGAACGCCGATGGACTCCGTTCGCTCCAGAGCGCTCATCGCCACGAGACGCGCAAGGGTGAGCATGTTCTGCATTTCCCATCCCGCCGGACGGT
The DNA here is from genome assembly GCA_022563055.1 of Planctomycetota bacterium. The sequence continues at coordinate 3,838 of JADFOB010000177.1, read as the reverse complement.
CCAGCGTCTTATCGAGCGTGTAGTGTCCCCAGAAGTTCAGGATGTCGCACGTCTCGGTGAGCCGGTCGTTGTCCCTTTCAATGCCGACATTCCGCCACATCACGCTGCGAAGTGAGTTGCGGATGTCAGAGAGATGCAGCTCGGTGCGCTGCGAGCGCGGATTCTCGTTGGCGACGCGCCTAAGGCGCGCGGAGTTCGCGCTCGCGGCACGGCGCCCGGCTGTCTCGCCCGCACAGCGCCCAAAGACAAGCCCCTCGAGCAATGAGTTACTGGCGAGGCGGTTGGCTCCGTGGATTCCACTACTGGCTGCCTCCCCGCAGCACAACAGGCCGTCCAGTGTGGTTAAGCCGTCCGGATCCGCATAGACGCCTCCGACCAGATAATGTGCGCTGGGTCGAACCGGAATCAGATCCTTGGCTGTGTCGATCTCGAAGTCCGCGCACAGCTTGGCAATGAACGGGAACCTTTGCTTGAACCGCGGGAGATGCCTTACGTCAAGGTATGCGCAGTTCGCTCGCGTTTCTTTGAGATGGTGATGGATGGCACGGCTCACGATGTCGCGCGGAGCCAACTCGCCGGCGGGGTCGTAGTCCCGCATGAAACGAGCGCCGGAGCGATCGACGAGGTGGGCACCCTCGCCGCGCACCGCCTCTGAGATCAGCGCGCGGCCGGCGCCGGCTACGTAGAGCGTCGTTGGATGAAACTGCATCAGCTCGAGGTCGCGCAGTGTTGCGCCGGCGCGATACGCGGCTGCGATCCCATCGCCGGTGGCGATCGATGGATTCGTCGTCTCTCGCCAGAGTTGCCCGCAACCGCCCGATGCGAGGACGGTCTGGGCGGCCCAGATTAGCTGATGACCGTGCTGTTTGTGAAAGGCCACCGCACCCGAGCAGATGCCGTCGACGACCAGAAAGTCGATCACGTAGCAGTCCTCGAATACCCGGATGTTCTCAATATCCTGGAGCCTTTTCTTCAAAGTACGGACAAGTTCCCGCCCTGTCTGGTCGCCGTGCGCGTGGACGACACGGTTGTGAGAATGCCCGCCCTCGCGCCCGAGGGAGAAGCCTCCGTGCTCGCGGTCCAGCTCAATCCCCCACGAAACGAGTTCCTCAATACGGTGCGGACCATCCTTGACCAGGTAGTCGACAACCTTCGGACAGGCGAGCCCGCAGCCAACCCGCATCGTGTCTTCAATATGAGATGCGAGTGAGTCATCCGCGCTGACAACGGCGGCAATACCACCCTGAGCCCGATGCGTCGCCGACTCATCGAAGTCGCGCTTGGTCAGCAACGTGACCTGTGCGTAGTTGGCAGCCTCGATGGCGGCCCGCATTCCGGCGACGCCGCTTCCGATAACCAGAACGTCCGTCAGGATGTTGCCGGTCCGGTTCGAGTCGAAGTCGGTCAGGTACCGGCGTGTGTCGAAGTGTGAAGGCATCGTACGCTTCATCGTAGAACGATCCGACATCGCCCGCAAACGGGAGATTCCCGCGTCTGTGCGTCAATGAGTAAGGACGGGGTCGGTGTCAGAATCGGCGTTGGGCACTTTCCAGAGCACATTCGCAGAGTACCTTGTCAGAGCACCGGGCACGAGCCCGGTGGAATTGCCGCTCTAACCCGCCTGAGGCGGCGGATCCTGATGCAGAGGAGTCCGCACGCTGGCGCCGGCGGCTCCGACCTGGCGTACCGATCCCGTCGGAAGTGTCACGGATGCCCGGTGCGGGGTGCATCCCAATCTGGGGGCAGGGTGTGAGGACCTGTGTCCCACTGTACGCGATCGTGCCTGTGGCACACCCGCCCTCGGGTGTGAATGCAGCGACGAAGGCCGCCCAGCCGAGGGCGGCTGGGCTACACGGGCCGCACGCACAGCAATCGCCAGCTTTTCTGGGATGCACCCCCCGGTGCGGTTCCGTAGGGACCGCGCTTGACTCGAGTTGGTCGGATGGGTATACCGCTCTTGAACCGGTCAGGAACCGGTTGCACTCTGACAACCGAATAGAACACGATTGCCGGTGTCCGTGTGACGGACGAAAAGGGAAGGTGGTGCAAATCCACCGCGGGCCCGCCGCTGTGATCGGGGACGAACGCCACGATAAACCATTCGTGACGCCGACTCTCTGCCGTTTGGGCAGGGGATCGGCTTGCGGAGAAGGCGTGGTTAGTAGGATGATCCGTAAGCCAGAAAACCTGCCGACGATCGATGCTCTGTTGCGTGGTGCCCTCGGTGTTAGGGCGCCTCGATCGAGCCCCTCACAGTTCCACGGGCGCACCGATCTCGGCGAGACGGTGCAAGGATAACGCCCCGCTGTGGCCAGCTTGGATCCCGGCGCTCCGCATTTTTGGGGAGCACCGGGATTTTTTTGTGGCCACCGGTCGCGACCTCGAGGTCAGGTTCGCGTCCGGAGCAGGGAGGTTCCCATGAGACACGGATTGACCACCTCGGTTCGACAAGCAGGATGGAAAAGTGTTGGGATTGTCGTCGGCGCAGTGTCATTGCTGATGCCGGCGGTCGCGCGTGCGGATGCCTTTGACGATTATCGCTTGGTGGAGGAGTTTGTATTGCCCGCGGGCACCGAGGTGTTCGACGTCCTGGCGGACGGTCGGATTGTTGCCCTTGTCGGCGCAGATCTGCACTTCGAGGATGCGGTTGGCTCGCGTACGTTCACTTTGTTTGGGACTCTTGCCGACTTCGACGTGTCGCCCTTCGGCGCGGCGTTTCTGCGCGTGTCACCGGATGGCACAAAACTCGCCGTGGGCAACAACGGTGGCGCATCCGGCGGCAACTTCAAGGTGGGTGTGTTCAACGTGGCGGACCTGTCCGGCACGTGGTTTGCAGCCGGCCATTTCGACGCTGCATGGGTTGGCGATAGTCAGCTCGCGATCACCTCCGGCGACTTCGTGAACCCCAGCTTCGTCACGGTGCTCGACACGACCAGTCCCGATCCAGGTTCGCCGGTGAACCCCACGGTCGTCGACGGTATCGGCGGGGCGTCGGCTGGAATCACGTTTGATTCGTCCGGTCGGCTCTATACCGGCAACGGTTTCTCGACGGGTGGCCCCAGCGCGACGGGCACGGTGAAGGCCTTTGACCAAGCATCCTGGACGGCGGCGCTAACCGGTGGCCTCGCCGTCGATTTTGAAGCTGAGGGCACGCTGCTCATTGAAATCCTCTCAGCCTCACCGCTGGGTTTTGATGCGGAGGGCAACTTGTACGCCGGTGGTGGCGGTGCGGGAAGCGACTTTGCCGCGCTGGTGCGTGGGTCCGCCGTGGCCAGCGCTCTGGGCGGCGGCGGTCCGATCGATTCTGAGGACGGTGAGGCTGTGCGCCGCTTCGATCCCGACACATCCAACAGCAGCAACTTCTACGGCGTCCACCATAACGACGTGACGGGCGAACTCTATGTCCGGCAGTTCGCCGCATCGACGGTGTTCGTCTACGCCGTTGTTGAACCCATACCAGCCATTTCGGACTGGGGCATGATCGTGATGGGCCTGTCCGTACTGGTTGGCGGCACGGCTGCTTTCCGTCCTCGTCGGACCGTGGGCGCCGCGGTTGCGCCGGGAACATGCTGATGGTGGACCGGCGGTCCCAAGTGCTCTGTCGCATGTCAACTGGGGGAGTCTCCCGGTGTGCCACTGCGCTTGAGCAGTGCCGACCGGGACCGTGCCGGTCGCATGAAAAGCACTGCTCAAGAGCAGTGGCACACATCCTTCCACGTTGGATGTTCCATCACAACATCGGCCACGGAGCGCTACTTCGACGTAACGAGTTCGCCGGCTGCTCGCCGGTCGCAGAATCGCGCAGGCTCAAGCCTGCTGCTCGGGGCGGCGTTATCGC
>JADFOB010000176.1 GCA_022563055.1 Planctomycetota bacterium | reverse complement strand
ACGGAAGAACCCGTCGCTTGCGCTCAGGGCTCGGATTCCACTGCGAAACCGTAAACACGGACGTGAGCCGTGGCACACCCAAACAATCCATCAGCTTCCTTGTGGCAGAGTTCTACCGCGTAATCGCGTTTCCACATCGCGGGCACCGGTCCGATTCAATCCCGGTCAGGTCGTGCCCGCATGAGATGCACCCGGATCGACCCCACCGAACAAGCTCCTCCGCGACCGCTTTGGCACCGACGGCGCTGAGATGGCTTTCGTCCACGAAGGCATCAGATCCCACCTTTTCGAGGGCGGGCAGAAGATCAAGGCATGGGATATCGTGGCTCCGGCAGAACTCGACCAGCGTTCGCTGGGCGATCGGCGGCGGGGCAGCCGGGGCGAGCTGAAACCGAAACGGGAAGATCACCACCGACAAGTCGCAACCGTCGAGTTGGGTCTCGCGCTGAAGGACGAGTAGCTCGTCGAACACACGCCGCCAACCGGATCTGACGGCGGCGGCTTGGGGGTCGTCGAACAGCTCGCGCACGCTGCGCACCTGGCGACCCTCCGCATTGACGAGCCATCGGAAGAGGGCCGAATGGCGCAGCAACATTCCCACGGCTACGGGCGGTGGTTGGGCTAGGTTGTTGTGCATCTCAGCCACGTCGTTAAGGCAGAATTCCAGGAACACCTGGTCCGGGCGGTACTTCCGGGCGATCACTCGATAGGCGGTGGTCTCCTGTAGCGTGGACCAACCCGCCACCGCGATATTGAACACCTCCACCGGTAAACCAGCTTGCCTTAGCAGCGCCTCGAAGTGGCGTGAGTAGACCCGCGAGTCCTGCGGTCCAAAGCCCTCCGTCACGCTGTCGCCAAGACAAACGATGCGATAGACGCCCGGCGGCTTGTCGACGACATGGTCGCGATCGCGTAGCCCATCGGTGTTTCTTCCGCTGCCTCGCAAAACCCAGAACGACCGCCCATCGAGCGTCCGGTGCCAGTCGGAGACATGCGGCGCCACGGGCTGTAGCTTCCCCAGCCCAACGAGACGACAAAACGCTTCAGGCAAGGCGATCAGCAGAATGGTGGTTCCGAGCGTAAACAACGCCTTTTTGGAGGCTGAAAGGCGGGTTCGACGGCGTGGCGGCTTGACCGGTGGGACGGGAATGGCATGCCCTCGCTCAGTTTCGCCGGCTGGCCCGGCGGTTGAACGCATGGTACCATAACGCCCGCTCGAACGCCGCGTGGGAGCGTATCCAGCAATCTTCCCGGCCAACCCACACCCGCTTGCAACAAGGAAACGTGTGCGTGATAAACAAGGTGATTGCCCAGATCGAGGCCGACCAGCAGGCCAACCTGCGACGGCTTAACGACTTCCTTCGCATCGCGAGCATCTCGACCGACCCCGAGCGAAAGAGTGACATACGTCTCGGCGCGGAATGGGTCCACGCGCTCCTGCGCGATGGCGGAATCAAGAGCGAGATCGTCCAAACGCCGGGGCATCCCTGCGTGCTGGGGGAGGCCGGTCCAACGGATGGCTCCGCGCCGACCGTGCTCATCTACGGTCACTACGACGTGCAGCCCACGGGCGATGAATCGTTGTGGGATTCACCCGCGTTTGAGCCCACCCTCCGCAACGGTTCGATTTTCGCGCGCGGCGCAGCCGACGATAAGGGACAAGTGCTCACGCACCTCCTGGCGGCTCTGAGCTGGCTCAAGGCGACCGGGGAGCTGCCGATCCGCGTGAAATTCCTGATCGAGGGGGAGGAGGAAGTCGGCTCACCCAATCTCGAGGGCGTTGTCCGCGACCATCGGGATCGTCTGGCCTGCGATTACGTCGTCCTTTCCGACACACCTCAGTTCGATGAAACGACGCCCGCCATCACCTATGGCACCAAGGGCATGATCTACAAGGAAATCTTCCTCACCGGTCCCAACCGGGATCTCCACAGCGGATCATACGGCGGCACCTTAACGAATCCGGGCAATGCCCTGGCGATGATCATCGCGTCGCTTCGGGACGCCGACAATCGGGTGACCATCCCCGGCTTCTACGACGATGTGAGCGACTTGACGGCTGATGAGCGATCGCGGATTGGATCTCTGCCGTTTGATGAGGACGCCTATCGCACGGGCATCGGCGTCTCCACGCTGGAAGGGGAAACGGGGTACACCACGTTGGAACGACGCTGGGCACGCCCGACGTTGGACGTCAACGGCATGATTGGCGGGTTCACCGGCGAGGGGGCGTCCACGATCATTCCGACCAGGGTGTCCTGCAAGGTCTCCATGCGAGTCGTTCCCGACCAGGATGCCGACCGGATATCAGCCGCCTTCGACGCCGCCGTGCGGGCAGCCGCTCCACCGGGCGTCCGGTTGGAGATTAAGACCCACGCTTGTTGCGGTGCCTATGTGAGCCCGCTCGATTCGCCGGGCATGCGGGCGGCTGCGGAGGCTGTCGAAGCGGGTTTCGGCAAGGCCCCGGTCTTTATCCGCGAGGGCGGAACGCTCCCGATCCTGCCTCTCTTCAAGGAAGTCCTGGGAGCGGAGTCGCTGATGCTGGGCTTTTGCCTGCCGGATTGCCGCGCTCACGGACCCAACGAGTTCTTCCGGGTAGCGGATTTCCTCGCCGGCATGAAGACTTCCGCTCACTTTCTACACCGCCTGGCCGGCTGTTCCTGACGAGTATTGTAAACCGGGGTGGTATGGCCCGGACGACGAGTCCGCGTAAGGGCAAGGGGTAAGCGTAAACCCCTTGTCGTACGCCGTTGGGCGAAAACCTGTAACCGTTGATCCGAGCCCCAAGCGCCAGCGCGGGGTTCTTATGTTCGTTCGGGGCGACGGAAGAACCCGTCGCTCGCGCTCGGGGCTCGGTTCAGCAATCTCCCGACGCGGACCCCGTGACGACCCTGGAACGGCTAAACGCACAGGTCCGAGAACACTCGCCGACTTTTGGGCGGTCTGGCGGGCGGACGTGGTCGATAATGCCTTGGGTGTAGGCAGGCGCTTGCCGCGCGGCCCGGCTACGAGGTACAATGGGCGCTGGCGTTGGATCGCGCTATGCTGCGGGAGGATCGTCCAATGAGACGGGCACACGGGATAAGACTCGCAACTTCGATCGTGCTGGGCCTGCTGGCGGTCCCTGCGCCCGCAAGGGCGGATCTGTTCCGCGACATCGGCTTCGGGTTGGGCTTTGCCGGCTTCGATTTGGAGGGAAGCCGCAATGTCCTCAGTGGCGGTGCGGACTTTCGGATCAGCCGGAACCTCGTGGGCCTGCCGCTGGATTTCGGCTCGTCCGATCTGACGCTGCAAGGGCCGATTTCGTTTGAGTTTTCGACGGGTGGGCGGGAGCTTTCCAATCTCGAGATCACCTTCCAGACCGCGATGACCAGTCGCCAGGTCTCGCAGCCGCTTTCCTACGTCTTCAACGCTGATGTCGGCGGGCAGGCGACCCAGGTGAACGGGAGCATCCTGATCGACGGGAGTCTGTCGCTCAACGGTTTCGGTTTCTACGATCTTCAGATCGACTACTCCTCTCGCCAAAGCGTGGAGCGAGGCGGGCGTTTCTCCAACAGCGAGGACACGTTCGACTTCGACCTGGGTCCGATTCAGGTGAGAGGCAACCTTTTCGCCGACGCGCTGGCCTTAATCACGGCGCCCGCCTTCGACGCTGCCGGTGCGGTCAACCCCTTCGACAGTTTCAGCGGTCGGGTCGCGTTGAACGACGCCCTTCGAGCCCGAGGCAACGGGATCTTCGATCTGGAGGGTTCCGGCGTCGATCCCTTGGTCGATCCCTTGAATGACGCCGTTGCAAGGGCGTTTGCAAGTCAGGACCGGGAACCGATCGCCGGACTCGATGAGTCGCCCGGTGCCGGCGCGCGAGCCGGTGCCATCCCCGAGCCTGCCATCCTGCTGCTCATGCTGCTCGGTCTTCCCTTCGTCGTACGTCGCTATCGAACCACTTCAATGGTTGCGCCGGGCACGACTTCCCGATGACCGGCTGTTTCCCCGTGTGCCACTGCTCTTAGAGCAGTGTTTCACGGCGGGCATCGCGGCGCCTTCCCAAGCACTGCTGACACAGCAGTGGCACCCATCAAGGCACGTGTAACGGAGCACTAGTTGGATGATC
>JADFOB010000001.1 GCA_022563055.1 Planctomycetota bacterium | reverse complement strand
CCGCGCAAGCGCGGGGTTTCGCCGCGTAAGCGCGGGGTTTCACCGGTGCCGGCGTCGCGCCCCAGAACCCGCGTCGCAGCAGACAACCCGCTCGCTGACGCTCGGGGCTCTGATTGCGTGGCGCATCCATGTTGTCGCCCCTTCCGATGTCCCGACCGGTGGGCCGCCGATTCTGTCACGAACCCCGGCACACCCGCCCCCAGGTGTGTATCGGCGTCTGCCACGCGCGACCCTACCGCTGGAAGATCGGCAGCAACCGGTTAGGCATTTGAAGAATAATCAGTGCCATGGCGGTTCCGTATTCCTGACCCGCCTGCCCCCGCCAGAACCCGTCCGGCGTCTGCTTCTCCAACATCTCCTGCCGAACGGGCGACCACCACGCATGCCAGTGCTCGTCGCCGGCAAGAAACATCGCCTGGGCTGCGTAGTAATGGCCATAAAAGTAGTGGCCGACCGTCTGCTCGCTGGGCGGCGTAAACCGCCCTATGTATTCTAGACCTCGCTCGACGGCGTCGCCGCCATAAATACCCGCGTATTGCAGCGTCGTGACGCCGGCGGCCGATCGCGCAAACGCCGATCCACCCGAGTTGAGCATATAACGAAAACCGCCGTCGGGGTTCTGGCTCTTACGCACATATTCGATAGCGAGGTCGATGACAGCCTTGTCCACGTAGACACCGGAGTTCCTCGCTGCCCGCAGTGCCATCACCTGGCAGACCGTCACCGAAAGATCGGCGTCCGCTTTGACCGGTTGATATCGCCAACCACCCTCGTCGTTCTGCGTCGTCACGATCAACCGGACAGCCTTGCGAAGCGTCTCGCGCACGTCCTGGCGGTGAGTCATCCCATACACTTCAGCCAGGAAAAGGGTCGCAAAACCGTGCCCGTACATGGGTCCGTGCGACGTCTCCGCCGCGAGCATCCCTCCTTCCGACCGGTGAGCGATGACGAAGTCCACGCACCGAGCGACGATCTCATGGTACCGTCCCCGGCCCGGCATATTTCCGTCGGACATGAAGGCAAGTCCCGCAAGACCGGTGATGCCCACGTGCGGACCGTAATGAGACAGACTGCCGAAAGATCCGTCCGCCGCCTGCTGCCCGGCGAGCCACGCAAGCCCTCTGGCCACCGCGATGCGCGACGCCGGTGTGATCTCCGCCGCTACCGGCGTAGCAACCGGGCGGGTATCGGCCACGGCAGCGTGGCACCAGAGGCAAGAGGCAAGGAGGCAACAGGCCATAGGAAACAGGCAAGACGTAGTAGCCACACACCCTCTTGCCTTCTTGCCTCTTGCCTCTCTTGATCGTCGAAGCATCGAGTTATTAGGCGACCTATTCATCGGCTTCCTGCAGCGCCCGATAGTAGCGCTCGATCCACAGCCTGTATCGTTCGAGCGATTCCTCCCGCTTTCCCTGGATCACCTCGTCGCGGTCACGCGGCGGCAACGCACCCCAACCGCGACCGATGCGGTGATCTCGTTGCGGCGCTCCCGATCCACCGGGCTCCTGTACACTCCGTGTAACCCCCTCGGACGAGGCGCTGTCACGACCTTCCGCCTGAGATTTATCCGTCTCGCCTTGCCTTGGCGTACGCTGTTTTCGTCGTTTGTCGCTGCGCCACTTTTGCTGGTCCGGCGAGGCTCGCCGGCGCTGTGCAGCCGCCGTTTTGATCGCATCGTCGAGCCCGTCCATGATCTGCTTCTGGAGCGCCTGCGCAAACGCGCCCGGATTGAACTCGATGTCGAGTTCCCTCGAGGCCTCGTTCATCAGACGGATGAGCCCGCTCATAATGTCGTCGTCGCCTTGAGCCAGCGCCTTGCGAACGAGTCGCTCGCCCAGCTTTTTCTCCTCCTTATCAAGGTCTCCCTTCGTTGTATTGCTTCGCGCGGGCTCGGATACGTTGTCCTGCCCGGACGCCCCGGCACAGAGAAGAAGAATGCAGAGTAGCGAATAGCGAATTACGAAGGAACGAATGACCTGCGGACGCCGTTGGCCATTCGCCATTCGCCATTCGCCATTCGTTCTGCATTCCCAATTCCGCATTCCGCATTCATCCGACGTCCTACCTCATGGTCCATGAGTTTGCTCCGTCAACAACTCCGCAAGGCGGCGGACCTCCGTTTGGTCTTCGGCAATCTCCATCAGGTCGGCCAGCTCCTGCTCGTCGGCGGTCGTCGGATCGAACGATTGGTTCAGGCGTTGCGTCCGCTCGTTGACGTCTCGCTGCATCGCCTTGAGCACGAGCAACTCCGCGACGGTCGGGACCGGTTTCGACTGCATCGGCATCCCCGCTCCACCACCGCCGCCGCCCTCGGCCTCGGCAAACTCGGCGGTGATCGGCATCGCCTGCGTCTCGACGATGGCCTGCACCAGGTTCCTCAAGTCCCGCACGATGCGATCCGTCATCCGCAAGAGTTCGTCGTCGATCCGGCGCGCATCGAGTCGGCGGCGCCCTTGATCCATCCAACCCGCCACGCGGTCAAGAGCCCACTTGTACACCTTGACCTCATCGAGGTCGCCCAGCACGTCGTCCACGAGGCGGCGCACCTCACGCTGTTGCCGCGACAGACGCGACGCCCGGCGCGCTTGGGTACGCGTAAGAGCGGAACCTCGCCGACCACGCTGCTCAACGTCCTCCTTGAGCTTGGCAATCCCTTCATTGACGGCGAGTTGGCGCCGTAGCATCTCACTCAGATCGTCGTGGATTTCCGCCAGAGATCGCTGGAACTGCTCTTCCTCGGTTTGCCGGGCAATCTCGTCGAGCCGTCTTAACGCTTCTTGCAGCAGCGCCAGTGCTTCGTCTTGTTTGGCTTTCGCCCGATCCGAGAGGCGCTCGCCCAGCGCCCGCGCCGCTACGCCCATGGGTTTGGCTGATTGTCGTACACCGCGCCCGGCGGCTGCAATGCGCTCGATCTGAGCAAGCTCCTCACCGAGCAGTTCCGCGTTGAGCCGGAGCTGTCGCTGCTGCCGCTCGAGCACCTCGTAGGAGTTGTCGTCGGCGTTGAGGAGACCTGCCTCGTGCGTGGCTGCGCGCAGCGTTTTCTGCTCCTCGATCAACTGGGCGACCGACTCTTCCGCGCGTCGGAGGCTCTTGCGAAGCCGTGCGAGTTCTCGTGTGTCGCGTTCTTTCAAAGCATCCAAAGTTCGCCGCAGACCCTCCTCCGCGCGTTTCTGTTCAATCATCGCACCGGCTGTCCGGTTCACGCCGATGGCTGCGGCGGCGTCACGAAGATGCCGCGAAACGCCGTTCGCCTGCGCGGCACGCAGAGCGGACTGGGCCGCCTGGGCACCGGACGGATCCTTATCCGATGACGCGCTCGCCAACCGCCGCATGTGCTCCAACAGTTGATCGACGTCGGTGACGAGTTGTTCCTGTCGGCGGCGCGTCCGTCCCAGCGCGGTCAGTTCCTCCGACGTCAGCGACGCGACGGACTTGCCGAGCATCGATCTTCCAAGCACACCGGTCTCATTTCGCACCGCACGCTGACGATCGAGCACGTCTTGCGTCTTACTGAGCAGGGCGCGGAAGTTGCCCCACTGGCCAATCGTGCGAATCAGGGAAAGAAGACGCTGCGTGGCGAGTTCCTCATCCCCAAGGGCTGCTCGCAGGGCATCCTGCTGAGCCAAACCATCGGTGTGCCCGCGCGCCTCTTGCAAGCGGCGACCGGCCGATGCCATCGGTCCCACAGCAACCTTTCCAAGTGCATCACCCAGAGCCGCCACCTGCTCCTTCGTCTTGACGCCGGACGCCTGATTCCGCGCAACACGCAGGACCAACTCCCCGAAGCGTCCAGCCAATCCCGTCACCCGCCGCTCCAGTCGCGTCTGCCGTTGGGCTAGCGACGCGACGACCTCGCGCTGGGCATCGTCGAGCACCGCTGGAGCGTCGCCTTCTCGAACCAGCGCCGCGGTCTCATCGAGCAACTCCGTTTCATCCAGCACCGCCTCGCGGATCCGATCCTCCAATACAGCCGTGTCATCCCTGAGTCTCATCTCAAACTCGATGTCGCTGATGATCCGCAGCCGCATCGTGGTCGAGCGCCCCATCTGCCCCGCTTCATCGTCCCCAGTTACGTCGTCCCCAGCTACGTCGTCCACTGTACGGTTGTCGTACGCCACAACCGTGTACAACAGGTTGTCGCCGGGCACGAGCGACATCGGCGCGATGGGCCAGAGATAATCCGCCACCGCCTCGACCCGATCCGCGTTGCGACTAATGACCAGCTTGTCCGCGAGCGATGTGACCAACACCTCATCCACTTGGGGCTGCTGGGCGTGCAGCTCGAGACGTGAAACGCCGAAATCGTCCTCGACCCGGACCGACAGCCGGACCGACCCCCGCGGCGTAACCTCGGTAACGGCTCTGGGATGAAGGATCGTCACCATGGGCGGCGAATCCGGGACGGCCACGATCGAACGCTGAAGCGCCCCACGGTTCTCGAATCCCTCCTCGTCTCGAAGCTCGATCCGAAAGCGCAGCTCCGGGTGCCAACTTTGACTCACTTCGGTTCGCACCCGGAGATTGCGCCGGTTCGCCGGGTCAATCATAAGCGGGATGAACGCACCGTCGCTTAGGCGCAGACCGACGTGCGGATCGCCCAACGGCACCGGTTTGCTGGACGTAACGGTCACGGTCACGTAACCGCCGATCGGTGCCTCGACCGCCCCGTCGCCAAGATCGTGGATGCGGACGCCGCGCGCGGATGCGTAGGGCGGAGGCTCGACCGTCACGAGTGCTTCGACAACAGCGGGGCGCCGCACGGCACGGATCCTTAACGGATGGCGACGCGTGCTGTCGTCACCCGCTTCAAACCAGCATTCGAGATCCTGGGTGATGCTGTCGATCGTCGTGTAGAAACCGCCGTCCTCATCGCGCTGCATCGCCAGCGCGGTCGCCGTGCCGTCGGGTTCCCGCAGTTGCACGACCCCGCGCAGCGTGTCGGTCAGTCCGCGCACAATCCGCATCCCCAGGGTCGCGGACTCGCCCACGGCCACCGCCTGATCGAACGAGAGTGGGGCGATCTGAACGGTTCGGGGCCATTCGACCGGACCCAGCGGATCGACGTAGCGGTACAATCCCGTCCGCGCCCATGCCGGGGAAAACAGGAGAATCCCCGTCAAGACACAAGCCCCGACCAGAAGAACCGCCACACTGCGCACGACAGGCTTGAGCGTCAGCGCGGATTCCAGCGGAACATCCCGCATGATCTGCTCGGTGTTGACGACCAACTGACGCATCATGGGGGATAACTTCGGTGCATCGTGTTGCAGGAAGTCGACGGTACTTGTCAGGCGATCGTCGAAATGGCCGAAGTGCTGTTCGAGCCGACCGGCGATCGCTTCGATCGTCAGCGGCGCACGCAACGGTTTGACGATCCAGTGCCAGACCGATCCCACCAACCCCGCAAAGAACAACCACGCCACGAAGATCCTAAGAGCAGCCGGAAGCCAGAGGAACCGGTCAAAGGTCACGATCGCCAGGAACGCAACGATGCCGCCGGCCATCACCGCACACAGACCGTACGCCACGAGGCGCGCGCGGATCATCGTTCGCATCTTGCCCAAACGTTGAAGAAGATCCGAGTTCGTCACAGCAGTCCAAACACTTTCCGCAATCCCCATTCCGCCGTCATCAGCAGGACGAACAGCATCAAGGATACCTTGGAATCCCACAGCGGTTCGACCACGTCGTCGGGGATCTGCACACTGCGGTCGCGGATCTCCCCGAACGCGGATTCCAACTGATCCAGGTCGACCACGCGTCCGCCCGTCGCATCGGCGATCCTTTGAAGCACGTCATGGTCCGCTTCGGGACGGCGCGCCTCGAGGTCCGGCTGCTCGATCCGCACGCCGATCGAGGGCGAGCGCTCACCCGGCCCACCGGCGATCTCGTCGGCCCGCAACACGAAACTTCCGGCGCGGGGCGGTACGAACGTTCCCTCAAAGAGGTCGGAGTCGTCGCCGATCCGGTGCAACAAAAATCGGGCTGCGACCGGTGCAGTGCCGCTCGGAAGCGCCTGTTGGCGTGCCGGTTCGCCGGCTTGCCCACTCAGCTCGGTGACGGTGATCTCGATCGACTCCGCCCTCGGTGCGAGCAGGCCGGGATCGAAGACCTCGACCTGCGTCTGGACGGGCGAGCCGTAGACGTAGACGCGACGGTCGGTCCGAATCACGAAACGGCGATCCTCGCCCGTGCGCCCGCCGCGCATCAGCTCTCTTGTAACTTGAACCCAGTAGGTGTCGTGCAGCAGTTCGCCGGTGTGGCGTCGCCACCGCCAGGTATCGTCCGTGGCCTGGAAGAAGACCCTGCCCGCGCCGTATCGACCCATGACGATCACCGGCATGGGACCGGACAATGCGCGCATGGTCGGATGTTGGGCCAGTACCGACGCTCCGGGCTTTGGACCGAGCGTTCGCGCCAGCCAATACAGCTCCGGCAGTGCGTCAAAGATCCCACCGGGTGTCACACTCTCATCACCCTCTGGTTTCTGGGGATCGCTGAACCGAAAGAGCCGGCTACGCCGACCCTGACGGTTGACCTGCATGCGGAAACCTGCCGCGAGCGGCGCGTCGTAGCGTCCGAGGAAGTTCGGGTCGATCCGAACGGGGATGAGCTTCTCAAGCGGCGTGCCCCGAAAACCGTGTGGTGCAAACCGCTCGCCGGCGATCAGACCGAAGCCGCCGCCCTCATGCCCAACAAAGTCCAGCAGCATGTTCATCTGCGCTTCGCTTAGCCATCCACCGCGCGGGTCGACGTCGCCGAACAGCACCACATCGTACCGACTGAGCGCCTCGGGCGTATCGGGGAAGCTCCGAATCGGATCGAGCCCTTCCTGCACGAAACGCCGATCGGCATCAATCAGCAACACGCGCAGCTCGATCGTCTCCTCGCGCAGGAGGGCGTTCTTGAGATACCGGTACTCATAGCGCGGGTAACCCTCGACCAGGAGTACGCGGAGTTGATCATCGAGGGCGGTCACATCCACGTAGACGCGGTTGTTGGTCGTGGTTCGTTCGCCGGGAAGTGGTAACACCTCGACGCGGTATCGGAGTCGGCCCGTTCGCATCGGCCTGAATCGAAACTCGACCGTGGCTGTGGTTGCGTCGGGACCAAGCACGACCTCCTGCGAGGCTACGACCTTACCGGTCGATTCCTCGATCAATCGCGCCGTCACGCTTATGGGCTCCGCCAGTCCGGTCGCCGAAAGCGGCGCTTCGACGGCGACCAGGTCGCGTACGAAAACCGTTTCCTCGCAGGAAGCCGGTCCGACACTGATGTCCTTGGGTCTGCGCGTGGATCCAAAGCGAATCGCAAGAATGGGTACTTGCCGGCCGCGGGCAAGGTCCAGAGCATCCTTGAGGCTCGTGGGTTCGGTTGTTTGTCCGTCACTCACAAGGATCACGGCTGCCAGGCGCCGCCCCTGCGCGTGCTCAATGACGGAAATCAGCGCGCCCGCGAGATCCGTGCTCTGCCCGCCGGCGCTAAGGGCTCCGATCCGATCCACGAGCGGTCCCAAACTGGTTTGTGACGCGGCGAAGGCTTGCGTCTGCACCGCGCCTGCAAACGTGCTGAGCTGGATACCGTTTCGCCTGATGAGAGTAAGAAGCGGCGCTGCGTTGTCATCAACCAGCGCCTTGGTTACGAGGTCGAGCCGGGTGTGCTCCGCCAGCGATGTGGGATCCTCCAAACCAGCGCCGCGCGCCACGCAACTCGCCAGAGCCTCGTCCTGATAACGCTCCTTGGCTGCCATGCTGTAGGACGTATCGAGCAACAAAACGACGTGCGACGGCTCGACGCTGTTGCGCTCGAGCACCAGCGACGGTTGGCATAGAATCGCGCCGACCAGCGCCACAGCCGCCGCGCGGAGGGATGCCAGCACCATCCGCCGTCCCAAAGGCAATCGCTCTTGCCGATAGACCAGCGCGATCCAAATTACGCCAAGCAGCGCGCAGCCAAACAGCAACCAGGCGGGCACATCCGCACCGAACTTCAACAGCAACGGTGCGTCGCGCCCGAGGCGGACGTTGTCAAGATCCAAAAGCCATTCGGCCAAGCTTCTCACGAGCAACCCTTCTTGGACTTACCGGTTTCTCGTCCCGAGCCGCAGACTTTAGTCTGCGCGGATGATCGATCGTCCTTGACACAGATTCGCCGAGCGCGGCCCCGCGCGGGCTCAAGCCCGCGGCTCAGGCGACTTACGATCAAGCGCGATAGATGACCCGGTCAGTCTGACAACCCTTGCTTCGCCTTCGACGCTCTATCCCACCGAGCGTCGCGAGCCGAACCAAAACGCCATCCACATTTCACCCAGCAGCAAGACAATCACCATGTAAAAGATCGGCGAAGCCAACTCGCCGGCTCTGCTCGCAACGGGTAGGTCGATCCCGCCCAACGCACCATGAAAGAAACGAGCGGGGCGATCGAGGGCTGTAGCCAGTGCTTTCGTCTCCACCGCCCTCAAGTCCGACTCCCCTGAATCGACGTTGGCCACGAAGCGTCTCACGTCGCTTCCAATGGTGGCGGTGATTACGCCGGCGCGCCCAACGGGGCCGTACTCGAGCGCCAAAGCATCGGCGACCGGTACGAGACGCCCTTCGATCGTGGCGCCGTCGGCCGTCGTAATGCGTAATGGCAGCGAGCTTTCCAAGGGCGTAAGCTGCTCTCGGATCGACTGTCCCACGCGGACGTTGCGATGATCTCCATGTCTGGGCGACAAGTAGGAAAACGAATCGACCATCAGCGATACATAGTCGCCCTTGGCGGGAAGGTTGTTCCAATCCATGCCCGCGGTCGTCGTGCAGACCAGAACCCGACCTTTGCCATACCCGGCTTCGACCAGCGCCGCCTCCCCGTTCCGGTATCGCCAGACAATCTCCGCCCGTGCGGGGTCCGGTTCGATCGGAAGGGTCCGATCGATTTGTGCGAGAAAGAGCCCGCTTGATGGGTGCTCGGCAAAGCCGGCGGCGATCGGATGAATGAGATCGTCCGGACTCAGACTCGTCGACTCATCATCGTCGGACAGCTCAACTCCGCCGCGTTGAGGTAGAAACTTTCCAGGCAGCAGCCCGCTACCTTGCGCATAGCCGTACTGGTTGTAGTTGTCGATGGAGAGTAGATCCCCCGCAAAGATGAACAGCCCGCCGCCGCGTCGCACGAATTGTCCCAGACGGTTCCAATTCTGGGCCGAGAGTCGCTGCACGTTGCACAGGGCAATGACGTCGTACTCCGCGAACGCTTCGCCGTCGAGTTCCGAATCGCTGATGACCTTGGGCGTCCACAGCGTGCGCGATCCTACCCGCGCCGATTCTCCCGTGCTCTTGGACCGAGTCCGCCACGACCGTGATCCAAAGCTCGCGCTACGCTCCGCGCCGCGCAAAGCGTCCGGCGCCAGCGCCGTAGCCAGATACCCGGTCTGCCCACCCAGCAAGGACGAACTCGGGCGTCCATCGACCAGCAAAACGGGGATGGTGTCACGGACCTCGAGTGACAGGAAACGCGCGTCGTCTTCGACCAGGGCGTCCTCGGTCATCCCGCTCACCCTGGCTTCGAGGATGTGCGTGCCGGGCGTGGCGAACGCCGTCGAGATCGTCGCCAAAGTGGATCCGCCCGGCTCGATCGACGGCAGGTCGGACGTGCGAATGATCTCACCGTCGCGGCGAATCTGCAGGGAAAGACCGCCGACGGAGACCGGCCCGAAGTTGCTCACCTCCACACTCAGGCGAGCGGGTTGACCCAGGCTTACCAGCGGCGATACGCACAGAAGATCGGTCACGGCTACGTTGCGCGCAGCGGATGCGGTCGGCGGCGCCGCTGCCTGCGAACCCGATGCCAGCGCGAAGATGTTCAGGTCCAGGGCGGGATTCTCGAGCGTGTCAGCCAGCGCGCGCAGCGCCGTGATCGCGGCGCCGGCGGTGGGCTCGAGCGCCGTCGGCGCCGACGTCTTGGCGGTGGTCGGTAACCATTCCCGGCGAGGTAGATCCGACAACAGGTAGACCGACCGGTTCTTGGGAGGAGCATCCGATGCTCTAATGATCTCCGAGGCAGCCGCCAAGGCTCCCACGACGTCCGCCTCACGTTGGGTCGGGCGAATCGCGGTAAGCTGTTCCCTGACAAAGCGGCGGTCGTAGGCGGGATGGGCGATCAGAGCCTCCGCAGGGCGAGCCAGTGTCACAATGCTGACAGCGTCATTCCGCGGGAAGGAGTCGAGCAGCCGCTGCGCGCCCAGCTTGGCCAGGTCGAATCGGGTTGCGCCCCCTTGGGTCCGTGCACTCATGGAGAGCGAATTGTCGATCACCAGCACCCGGTGGGATCGCGTGGAAACCAGCGGGGACAGGGCGGATGCCGGGAAGTAGGGACGCGCCACCGCGAGCCCGAAGAGCACGACGACCGCAATGCGCATCACAAGGACCAGCCACTGCTCCAACCGCACACGCCTCGCGCTGCGCCGATGAGCCGCCATCAGGAACGACATCGCCGCCCAGGGCACCCGGCGGTAACGCCGACGGTTGATCAGATGAACCAGGATCGGAATCAGGCCTGTCGCAAGAGCAATACCGGCGATGGCTGGATGAACAAACGGAACAAGTTGGCTGATCATCGCAGGCATCGCCGCCTCGGAGGTTTTCGATTTCAGATTGAGGATTGGGAATCGTCAATCCTCAATCCTCAATCCTCAATCTCCAATCCGCCCTATCCTCCGCCCATCACGCGCGAGGATCGCTGACGGAGCCTGGCACTCCGGGTAGCCAGGAAACCGGACAGCGCTACGTCAAGCGGTTGCGCCGTGCTGAACCTCGTATAGTCAACGTGCATATGAGCGCACGCTTTGCGAAGGCGCGACTGGAACCGCTCGACCTCCTCCAGGTACCCCGCACGTAGCGAACCCGGTTCCACAAGAAGCCTGCCCATCGACTCCAATCCCTCAAACATCGTCGGACCCGTCAGCGAGAGCGTCAGCTCCGCCGGATCCCACAGATTCCAGACAATTACGTCCTGGCGCCGGTATCGCAACCTCTTGAGCCCCTTCAAGACCGCCTCGACGTCGTCGAACAGATCGCTGATGATAATGACAAGCATGCGCCGGCCCAGCCGCTCGACAAGCTCATCGAATACACGCTGCATCGACGTCTTGGCGGGACCGGTCTTCCCGGCCAGATCCTGCACAATGGTCTGCCACTGGTGGGCGTGACTCGAGGGCTTCATAAAGTGTGTGACATGCTCGTCAAAAAGTGCCAGACCCACGGCATCCTGCTGTTGGAGCGCCAGGTAGGCGATGGCCGCCGCCATCGAGGTCGCATAGTCGTGCTTGGTCAAGAGCCGCTTGGACGAGCGATAGCTCATCGACTCGCTGCAATCGACGACCAGCATGACATTGAGGCTCGTCTCCTGCTCGTATTCCTTGATGTAGTACTTGTTGGTCCTGCCGAAGACTTTCCAGTCGATGTGACGAATATCATCACCCTGCGTATAAGCACGATGGTTGGCGAACTCGATCGAGAGACCCCGGCGCGGGCTGTGATGCATTCCCCCGAAGAACCCCTCGACGATCAGTCGCGCACGCAACTCGAGAGAGCTGATCTTGGCCAGCACAGCCGGCTTGAGGTACTCACGAGCGGAGTCAGGACTTCGCGGCATCGCATCACTCCCGAGGTTCGCATTCGGCAAGTTCCACAACCACACGTTCCACAACTACCTGAGCCGCGGGCTTTAGCCCGCGCGATGCCGGGATCACCGTGGCGGCAGCGATTCTCGTGAATTCGCGCAGGCTAGAGCCCGCGGCTCGGCGCTTAATCATAGTCGTCGTATTTGTGAAACACGATACTAGGCATTGTCTTTGGAGGCGACGGGTGGCGCGAACGCTCTGGCAGCCAGGGTGGGATCCATCGTCGCCGAATCCGGCGCGCCGGAACCCGGCACGGCTTCCAGCAGGCGATCGACGATGTCGTCGCTGCTGACACCGTCGGCTTCGGCGTTGAAGTTCATCAACACTCGATGGCGGAGGACGGGATGGGCCACGCGCGCGATGTCATCTCTGGAAACGTAGTATCGTCCTTTGAGGATCGCCCGGGCTTTGCCGGCCAGGACCATGTGCTGCGACGCCCGCGGACCCGCGCCCCAGGCGATGTAATCCTTGATGAAATCGGGCACCTCCCCCTTGTCCACGCGCGTCGCACGGGCTAGATGCATGGCGTAGCGAACCACATGGTCCGCGCAGGGTACCCGCCGCACGACATCCTGCATGGCAAGAATCTGGCGGGCGTCGAGCACGCGCTCCAGCACCACCTCCTGCGGCGCGGTGGTCATCTTGACGATCCGGAACTCCTCCTCCTCGGAGGGATAGTCGACGCAAATCTTGAACAGGAAGCGGTCGAGCTGGGCCTCGGGCAGGGGATAGGTGCCCTCCTGCTCGATCGGGTTCTGCGTGGCGAGTACAAAGAAAGGCTTGGGCAGCTTGTGCGGAAAACCGGCGGCTGTCACCTGGTTCTCCTGCATCGCCTCGAGCAGGGCTGCCTGCGTCTTGGGCGGAGTCCGGTTGATCTCATCCGCCAAGACCACGTTGGCGAAGACCGGACCCTGGACGAATCGCAAAGAACGGGCACCGGTCCCACGATCCTCCTCGATCACCTCCGTCCCCGTGATGTCCGACGGCATCAGGTCCGGCGTGAACTGAATGCGCGAGAAGCTCAGCGACAGCAGTCGCGAGAGTGTGCTGATCATCAGCGTCTTGGCCAATCCGGGCACGCCTTCGAGAATGCAATGCCCGCTGCAAAACAGCGCGATGAACAGCTCCTCGATCACGCTCTCTTGTCCCACGATCACGGTGGACATCTCGGCGCGGAGCTTTTCGTACGCAGTGACCAGGTTCTGAGCGGCTGCTACATCATCGGCGGAGGCATCGGCTCCATGGGATTGCGGTTCCGGCGGCATCTGGAAACACTCCTGCCTGCGGGCGTGCTATGAAACGCGCGACCGCAGAAGATTCCACGCGGCTTGTTTCATCGTCAAAACTCGTTGATCCGATCGATCAGCATCCTCAAGCGCCCCGAGGAGCGGCGATCAAACACGAACACAAGGCGCGCCTTGTCGGGGTGCGCGCCGTCCTCGCCGTCAAGCGGTCCACCGCGCTGTTCAAACCGCCCGGCTGTGGTGATGTCGGCAAACGTATCGTTGATCTCGGTCAGCGCCTCGTCATCGAGCGGCGTGTTGAGCCGCATGACAAACTGCTCATCGACAAATCGCGAGGAATGGTAGCGGCGATAGAACTGCAACACCTCAGCCACGGCGTCTTGGGCTCGATCGGTCGTGCAAAACAGGTGCATATCCGCCTCGTCCATCATGCCGTTTGCCAGCAGCTCCTTTTCCACATAAGACCGCCAGTGGCGCCAATACGTTCCGCCGGGTTCGTCGCACATGATGATCGGCGTGGGTGACGCCTTGGCGGTCTGGACCAGCGTCAACGCCTCAAAACCTTCGTCCTGCGTACCGAATCCGCCGGGAAACAAGACAATGGCATCCGCCTCTTTAACAAAGATGAGCTTGCGTGTGAAGAAGTATTTGAAATTCACCAGCTTTGGGTCGTTGGCGATAACGTCGTTGGTAGCCTGCTCAAAGGGCAGACTGATCGCGACGCCGAAACTCGCCTTGCGGGTCGCTCCATGATGGCCCGCGCGCATGATGCCGTCGCCCGCCCCGGTAATCATCATCCACCCCTCGCGCTGGATCAACTCCGCAAACCTCTTGGCTTCGAGATACTGCGGGTGATCCTCGCTCGTTCTGGCGGACCCGAACAGGCTCACCTTGCGAACGTCGGCGTAGGGCGCAAACACTCGGAAGGCGTAGCGAAGCTCCTTAAGTGCGCTGTTGAGGATTTTTAAGTCCCCGCGATCGGCTCCGTCAGCAGCTAAGCGGCAGAGCGTCACGAGCATCTGCGATAGAAGATCGCTGTTGTCCGAGGGCGCGAATTCGTGGAGGAACTCCCGGATCGCGTTGGTCCGTCGGCGACGGCGCTCCTCTTGGGAAGACGGTTGAGAGGTTGCATCATGCATTCGTCGGTTCCATCGCCGCGGCGGGCATCGTTCGCCGCACACGACCTTAGCACTATAGACCGTCAAACCGACCGCAGCCAACGCCTGCCCGCGCTGGACTTGCAAAAGCGACGGCGCGGCATGGGCTCAAGCGTGTTCCGCACAGCCCATCCAAGCTGACCGACTCACCCGCGCGGAGAACGCCCCTGCCGCAGCGTAAGAGGCCACGCAACCTCGTTATCGGTCGCCGACCATCGCCCCCCAAGTTCACCCCAGCGGGAACATCCAGGACATGCGGAGCAAGACCCGCCAAATGCTGTAACCATCGCTGTACAAACGACTTACAGCACGATCTAAACGACCGTGCGCGATTACGCGCCGTTTTTCCGAGCCGCGAGCGCAAGCGACCGGTGTTCAACCCCGCGTTTGCGCTTGGGGCTCGGATAGGTGGCGCAGGATCCCGCACGACGATTTAGGAAGAACCGAGGTTCGGTCCCCTGGGTACACGGCTCCGTGCCGGCCCGTGTGGCAGAGCGGCCCTCCGCTGTGTCGGGAAACCGCCCAGCCGGGGGCGGCTGGGCCACGAGGGCTGGATTGTGGTTGCAACCTATCGGTCCACCGCTCATCGACCGAAACACTTAACAGAAAGCATCTGATGGACCTCCTCAAAAATGTCAACGCGGTGCGTCACGACCAGCCATGGGCAGGCTGTCATGTTCTCACCTTCGACGTCGAGGAATGGTTCCACGCCCGGAACTTGGGCGTTGACCGGATGCGATGGTCGGGATTCCCCTCGCGCCTGGATAAACCCATCGACACCATCCTCGCTCTTCTCGCCGAGCATGAGACACACGCCACGTTCTTCGTTCTGGGCTGGGTCGCTCGACGCTCGCCGGATCTGGTCCGGCGAATTCACCGCGCCGGTCACGAGATTGCCAGCCACGGCTATGGGCACCGCCCGATTTATGAGCAGACACCGGCACAGTTTCGCGAGGACATCCACAAGTCAAAGAGCTTGCTCGAGGAGATCATCGGCACAAGAGTTCTGGGCTACCGGGCGCCGAGTTACTCCATCGGACCGGAAACGGACTGGGCACTGGATATCCTTCAAGACGCGGGCTTCGCCTATGATTCGAGCATCTATCCAACGCGGGCTCCCCATGGCCGCTACGGGATGCCGGGCACGCCGCTGCATCCCTATCGGATTCGCGCCGGATTGTGGGAGTTCCCCCTGCCGACCTGGCGTGTGCTCGGTTGGCGCGTTCCGGCTGCCACCGGCGCGTACCTGCGTCTGGCTCCGCTGATCGTCACCCGGCTTGCGGTCAACCAGAACGTGCGCCGCGGAATCCCCGTGGTGATCAATCTTCACCCGTGGGAGCTGGACCCGGCCCAGCCCCGCTCCGCGGCGCCGCGATGGAAGCGGTTCCTGCACTACGCCAACCTGCACACAACGCAGCGCAAACTGGCGAGCCTGCTCGGAATGTACCACTTCGTACGGGCTTGCGACCTCTGGAGGCAATGCGAGCCGAGGCCGGTATCCAAACCGCGACGTGAGATCATCGGTTCTGCATCGGGCGACGGAATGCGTGTTCGAGATCCACGCCGGCGTCAGGACGAATCCGCGCCGGCAGCTTCCTCGACGTCCAGATAGGGTTCGAGCGTCAGTTCCAACACGATCTCATCATGGATGGGAACGCCGCGCTCACCGGTCAGCGGAATCTCCGGTTTGAGTTTGCGCGCCTCGTCGACCGCACCGAGGTTGATTTCGACCATCCGATAGCCGAGCCGCTGATAGAACCCGATCCCACGCAGGTTGTCGTTCGTCGTCGTGAGCCAGATTGACGATCAGCATCAGCCCGGGTGAGAACTTCCGGAACTTCGGATTGAACGCGGTGATCCTATGGTGAAGGATGTCAAGAAGCGCAAGTTCGGTCCCGACGATCACAAGTACATAGCCGAATTC
>JADFOB010000175.1 GCA_022563055.1 Planctomycetota bacterium | reverse complement strand
CCCTTGCCGTGCACAGATCGCGCCGGGCTGGGACAACGAGAAAACCGACACTGCTCGATCACGCTGCCCGGGTTCGCTTCCCCCACTTTCTAATCACTACGCCTTGGCGCCATGGGCGGGAGCACGCTTGCCGGGCTCGAGCCCGTATGTGCTCAGCGTGCGTGCCGCTCCGATCGCTACCGCAAGCACAAGCGAGC
This sequence comes from Planctomycetota bacterium, assembly GCA_022563055.1. The sequence goes on along the minus strand of JADFOB010000175.1, from coordinate 3,933 downwards.
GGTCACGCGGTGGAATGGGTGGGGCTTGGGGCCGCTCCCTTACGGTCGCGGTTCGGATCGACTCCCTTACGGTCGCGGTTCGGATCGACTCCCTTACGGTCGCGGTTCAGATTGACTTCCTTACGGTTGCGGTTCGGATCAAACGCGCACCGCATCTTCCCGGATCGCTCGACACATACGCAAACGCCGCATGCCGAAACGCGCAGTCACCTCTATCTAGTAGGTGCACCCGTCACAGACACGATATGTGGCTGTCTACGCCACGCGCCCGCGTGCGCATGGGGATAATGCCTTATCCTCAGTTTTTTCCTTGCATGGGTGGCAACAAGTGGTTATATTTGTCGATAATTCCCACTAGATGGGTCGACCGAACGAATTTGATGCGGATTTTTACAGGCCAATATGAGCGAACGATTGACGCCAAGAACCGGATCCAATTGCCCTCGCAACTACGGGCGGCGGTTGATGCGGAACGGGACGGTCCGGGTCTGTACGTCACGCTGGGAGAGCACCGGGGAACGCTTTCCATCTTCACCAACCGTGGCTTCGAGCAGCTCGCGTCTCGCCTGGCGACCGAGTACGCAGCCGGTCCGGAGTCCCGCCGGTTCGAGCTCCAGTTTTATGCGGTGGCCTCCGCCGTGGAGCTCGACAAGCAGGGGCGGATGGTCATCCCCGATCGCCTACGCAAGAAGGCGCGACTGGGTGAGGAGGTCTTCCTGATCGGGCAGAAGAATCGCATCGAGGTATGGAACCGTGCGGAGCTCGATCGGGTGATGGGCATTGACTGGGAAGGTGAAGACTGGCCCGATTGGCAAGGTTTCCTTCGCCGGCTCCCCATGGGTCAGCCCGAGTGAACATGAGTTGACGCGTTCTTCCCTGTAGGAGCCGGGAGCCGTAGCGAGTGGGATGTTGTGGAAGGCACGGCACGGATGGGTGGTTCACCGATCCAGCTTTGGATCGATCTTGAACCCGATCACACGGGACGCTTATGTCGGCGCGGCATGGCGTCTTACGGGTGGCTTTCGGTGCCGGCGGCAGTGTGCGTTCGAGTATCGAAGAGCCAACGACGCCGTGGTGGTAGAAGTGAAAGGAATCGCCTCGCCACGGTGTGCGGAGGGTACGTCGCGGATGTGCGTGAGCTTTGCGGGATCGCCCGGTCCACGGGGCGTAGCCCAGACGCGGTCCGCCTGTGTCTCCGGGCTAGCTGTTGCTCGCGTTCGTTCGCGTAGCGACTGTGCTCAGCCGCGTTGGGGGTGTGTGTCGCCACGGATGCGTGACATCCCCCTGACGTGTTGGCGAACTGGAAACGGTTCGTGGTGAGCGAAGCTCTCGGTCATGTTCCGGTGCTTCCCCGGACGGTGCTCGACCTGTTGGCGCCGCAGAAGGCGGAGACGGTACTGGACGCGACCGTCGGCGGAGCCGGGCATGCGCACCTCCTGGGCGAGGCGATTGGATCGGAGGGAACGCTCATTGGATTTGATGTCGATCCGTCGAGTCTCGAGATGGCTAGGGAGCGCCTGGCGGACTGTGATTGCCGGGTCGAACTGATCCAGAGGAACTTCGGGGATCTTCGTGCGGGACTGGCGCAGGTAGGCGTCGGGCGGGTGGACGTGCTTTTTGCCGACCTGGGCGTCAGTTCCCCGCAACTGGACAATGCGGAGCGTGGTTTCTCGTTCCAGAGCGACGGACCGCTGGACATGCGGATGGATCCGCGGCTTACGACGACGGCGGCGGATCTTGTCAACCGAACCAGAGAACGCGAGCTTGCCGACCTCTTCTATTACAACACCCAGGAGATGGCGAGTCGGCGAATCGCCAGACGCATCTGCAGTGCGCGGCGCGACGGTCGAATCACGACAACCGGGCAGCTTGCGCGGATTGTTGTGTCCGCGCTGCATGGGGCTCGGTCGAGTTCGCGCTGGGCGAAGATCCATCCGGCTACCCGAACGTTTCTGGCGCTTCGGATGGCTGTCAACGATGAGATCGGATGCCTCCATGCGCTGCTCGATGCGGCGCCGGATGTTCTCAACCCCGGCGGGAGGATCGGCATCATCGCGTTTCACAGTGTCGAGGACAAACCTGTGAAGCTGGATTTTCGGAAGCGAAAGGGTGAGGAGATCTATCGAATCGTCACGACAAGACCGGTGATCGCCGACCCGGAGGAGAGGCGACGGAATCCGCGCTGCCGAAGTGCGAAGTTTCGCGTGGCGGTCCGGTTGCCCGAACCGCAAGAACCGGTGGAGCAGGAGTTGGCGGGCTGACCCTTCGGCGTTGATGGGAGGATTCTTATGGCGAGGGAAACACGAGTCGGGCTGCTTGCGGGGCTTGCATTCATCATCTGTTTCGCCGTCATACTCGCCAACCGCGGCCGAGAGGGAATGATTGAGCGTTACCTACCCGGAGTCGTCAGCGGATATCGTGATGCGGCTGGAACCGCGCAGCAACCCACGTCGGATTCGTTACGCCAGAGGTCGCCGGACGCTGGGAGCGACCCAGGGTCTGACGCGACTCCCGCCGCCGCGCGTCGGGTCGAGAACTTGGCTCGCAACGGTCGGGTTGACTCGCCGCCGATGGAGCAGCCCTCCAACCGTCGGGACAACACGGCGGATGATGCGCAGGGACGAGACGCGGGTTCGCCGCGGGAGTCGACCGTAAGAGCCGCTGATCAGGGCGCGTACGCCCGCGCCGACGAATACGAGTCGCGGCAGAGAGCTCTGGAAAGGCGTTTGGATGAGTTGGCTGCGATCATGCACGCGGAGGGACGCAAGGAGCCCACGCCCCTGGTCGCCGAACCCAGGGGACGCGTGGTCGCGCCAACGTCGCTCTCCTCATCCAACCCCGACGCCGAGGTGACTCGCTACCGCGTTTCGTCCGGCGATACGTTGTCGAAGATCGCGCAGATGCACTACGGAACCAAGTCTCGCCGTGCGATTGACGGGATCTTCGATGCCAACCGAGGGTCGTTGGCGGACCCGAATGCGTTGCGCGTCGGCGTTGAGCTGGTGCTGCCGATCATCCAGGGCATCTCCGCGCCCTCGAGGGTGGATGTGAATCGAACGCGAGAGGTTCCGGTCCCGTCGCGTAAACCTTCCAAGGCTGATGAGTCCCGCCGACCACGACACCGTTATTATCAGATTCGCAAGAACGACCGGTACATCAGCATCGCGCGCGACCAGCTCGGCGACGAAGGTCGTTGGCAGGAGATCTACGAACTCAACAAGGATAAGTTTCCCGATGCGCGGAAGATTCGCGAGGGTGTTCGCATCAAGCTACCAGGCACTCGCGTGGCGGATTCGCGGAGGGGGCGATCTTGACGAAGTTGCGCGCGTGTCTGCTGCTTGCCGCGTTCACGGGGATCGCATTAGGAACGGTCTTTTTGCGGCTTGAGCAAACGCGCGCAGCCTCCCGCGCCCTGCGGGCAGAGCTGGCCCAAGTGGCCGTCCGGCGTGAGCTATGGGGTCTGCAAGCCGGCGTCGCCCGCCTCCGAACGCCCGACCGCATTCGCACGCGCATTGAACACTTCAAGACAGCCGTGGTGCCACCGGGCACTCACGAGCCGACCGGCGGCATCCACAAGTTCGCCTCCAACCAACCCAGGGAGTAGTCGCCACGTGACAGCGCCGACGCCCGCGACCGATCAGAGACAAAGGCGAATCGGCGCGGCACTGCTCATAGCGATCGTCGGCCTTCTTTTGGGGCTGATCGGACGCCTCGTGTACATTCAGACATCGCTTCGCGCCGATCTGCTGGCGAAAGCACAGAGGCAGCAGCGAGGTGATTCGGTCCTCCCGGCTAGACGCGGACGGATTCTCGACAGCCGAGGTCGCGTCGTCGCCGCGACGCAGGTCAAGCCCGACGTGTTTGTCGATCCGTCGGGCAGCATCACTCATACGCTGCTCGAATGGACTGCTTTCTGTACTGCTTTCTTCACGG
>JADFOB010000174.1 GCA_022563055.1 Planctomycetota bacterium | reverse complement strand
TCGCTGACATGTACTACGGCGATGTGAAATACACGCAGTTTCTTGTGGACCGCAACGCCGCCGTCGGCGATCCCAAGCGTCTTGTGGTTGGCATGGAGATCCGCATCCCGGCCTTGCCCGTCAAGAAGGATGCGCCGGTTGCTGCCAATCCGGTCGTCAAGGCGGCCTCCAAGACCTCGACAAACCCCAAGGGTAAGACCTACACCGTCAAACCGGGTGACACGTTCTACGCAATCGCCCGCGACACACTCGGCGACGCTACGCGGTGGCGAGAGCTGTTGAAGCTCAACACCCGCCTCGTCAAGGGTGACCCGACGCGTTTGCAGGTCGGCCAGGTGATCACGCTCCCGGACTAGCTTCGTCCGCCGCCTGCGCGGCATTCCGCAGGGCGATTTGCGCGTTGCGCTGCCACATCGGAAGTTTGGCACGCTTGCCTGCGCTGCCGCGCAACTGTTTTCGGTAATCTTCAACGGACCATCCGATGATGTCCAAGAGTGGGGGTTGGGGATCCAGAGGGCGCACCGCGAATCGCGGCTCCCGAGTCTTGGGTGCGCGGGCGTTGTAGGGGCAAACCTGCTGACACACGTCGCATCCGAAAACCCAATCACCCATGAGCGCCCCAAGCTCCTCGGAGATTTCCGTGCGGTGTTCGATCGTGAGGTAGCTGATGCAGCGCGATGCGTCCATCTCGTAGGGCGCAATAAAAGCGTCGGTGGGACAGGCGTCCAGACAGGCTGTGCAGGTGCCGCACCGGTCCGGTACCGGATCATCCGGTGCGAGGTCCAATGTAGTAATCAGCGCCCCAAGGAAGAAGTAGCTGCCCAGCCCATGATCGAGGACCATGGTGTTCTTGCCGATCCAACCCATCCCGGCGGCGACAGCCACCTCCCGTTCGAGCAGCGGGGCTGTGTCGACGCAGGCCTTGAACTCGGCCGACACCGGAAGCTCTTTCCGCAGCCGGTCCGCCAGCCCGTGTAGCTTCTTCTTTATGACGTCGTGGTAGTCATCGCCCCACGCGTACATGGCTACCCGTCCGCGAGGTTGCCCCGGCGTAACCGATACTCGCGGCTGCTCTTGATGGTAAAGGAGGGAAACGACAATAACGCTTTTCGCCTGATCCAACAGTTTCGACGGATCGGCGCGTTGGCTAAAGTGGTGATGCAAGTATTCCATGCTTCCGGCATATCCCGCGTCCAACCAGGCCCGGAAGTAGTCCGCCCGTCCGATAGGTGTGGCCGGGGCAATACCGCAGCGATCGAAACCCACATCGATCGCAGCGGACTTGACCACGCGGCTCATTTCGGTGGCGAGCATCCAAACATGCTACCCACTCCTGTGGTCGATACAAACAGTGGATGGGGCGTTGACGACCGGACACGGAGTGATTACGGTCGCACTGTCCACCCCGGAGGTAAGGAAGCGGTGGGACTCCGCCGCGGTGGGGTCCGAGTTCATAGCCACCCAGATACGAATGGACGTCCATGTTCAACTATGATTGGTTCCACGGTCCGGCCTTCGAGTCGCAACGAGAAGAGGCGAAGCGGCGCTGTACTTGCAGGCAGTTTCCGGACGTTTCCGAGGAGGATGCCGCCGGCAATGCGGAGCTGGTGGCGTTTCGCGATGCCCTGATCGCACGAACGCTGATCTACCTTCGCGACGGTTTCAGCTACGAGGTCAAAGAGATCGCGGACGTGGAGACCCGATCGCATCTGGTCTTCGAATGCGAGCCCGTCGACCACCAGTATAAGGTTGGCGCGTTCGTGGTGACGCTTCCGTTCGACGAGATTGTTCGTGTGGAGGTTTTCGCCGTTCACCCGAACTCGAAACCGGAAGACTTCCCACAAATCACAGGCTTCCATGGAGCGCCGGACAGTGGTGAGCCGGGCCACCACGAGGCGCGGCCACCAACCCAACCCGGTATCTGACAACGCCGACGCAATCAGAGCCCCGAGCGCCAGCGAGCGGGTTCCCTGGTACGACGCCGGCGTTGCCGATACCCCGCGCTCGCGCTTGGGGTTCTGATCAGTGCCCGCCGAAAGTGTCAAGCACTTGCTCACCGAGGCCACCCGTACGCTCTGGTGGCGGAGCGTGCGCCCAGCGAACATAATCGTCGGCGCGATGGGTCGATCCAAACCGACAACGGGTTACCTCTGGACCGAGGAGGGCGAGCGGCGCGAGGCCACGCTCGCGGAGGTGGCACCCGTTCTTCCCGTCAGCCGGACGTACACGTTCGCGGTTCCAACCGACATGGAAGAATCTCTGGGCGTTGGACGCCGCGTGATGGTGCCGATCGGTCGCAAGGGGCGACTCGTTCACGGGTTCGTCGTCGGATTGGACCGCGGGGTGTGGGACAGCACACTCCGCTGCGTCGATTCGATGCTCGATTCCGCGAGCTTTCTCACGCCCGATCTGGTCCGCCTCGGACGAGAAATAGCCGTCCACTACGCCTGCCCCTTGGGTCGAACGCTCAAGGCTATGACGCCTGAGGCGGTTCGGCGACGGGCTGGTTTCAAGACCATCCGCTTCGCCCGACTGGTTCGCCCCTTGGAGGATCTGTTGGAGAGCAAAGGGCGGATTGGGCTCAAGCAGCGCGCGGTTCTTGAAACACTGGCGGCGCAAAGCGAGCCTACGGTCGTGGGGGAGTTGCTCGACAGAGCGGGTGCTTCCGCCGCGACGCTGCGCGGGCTTGTCCGAAAGGGTTGGGTGGACATTACACAAGAGAAGGTCGTCGCAGCCGACGCGGACAACGATGCCCGCACCGGAGCGAACAAGGACCGACCGACCATGGCTGAGCCGACGTTCGAGTTGAACGCCGAGCAGCGCGTCGCCATGGAGAGTATTGGCCCAAAGATTGATGAGCAGCGCTTCTGTGCCACGCTTCTCTACGGCGTCAGCGGTTCGGGCAAGACCGAAGTGTACATCCGAGCGATCCGCCAGGTCGTGGCGACCGGTCGGCAGGCCATCTTTCTGGTGCCCGAGATCGTACTGACGACACAGCTAGCCGGTCGACTGGCGTCGCGGTTTAGCAACGTCGCCCTGATGCACAGCGGTCTGACCGACGCTCAGCGATCGGTGATGTGGCATCAGGTGGCACGCGGCGAGCGAGATGTCGTGATTGGCACGCGCAGCGCCGTTTTCTCGCCCTGCCCCAAGCTCGGCTTGATTGTCGTGGACGAGGAGCAGGAGGCGAGCTTCAAGAACCTTCAGGCGCCGCGGTTTCACGTCCGCGATGTCGCGTTGATGCGCGGCCGGCAGCTCGGCATCCCGGTCGTGATGGGGTCAGCCACGCCGTCGATCGAAGTCTGGCATCGAAGCGCCCATCATCCGGACTATCAGCGCGTCATGCTCCGCCGGCGCGTGAAAAACCTGCCCATGCCCAAGGTGATCATCGTCGATATGCAGGACGAGAAAGTCGAGCTGGGAAAGACGGTGGCCATCTCCCGAACGATGGAGCGGATGCTGGGCGAGACGCTCGATCGATCCGAGCAGGCTCTCATCCTGATGAACCGGCGCGGTTCTGCAACGCGTATCTTCTGCCCGGCCTGTAAGTCTCGCATCGAGTGCCCCAACTGCAACGTCAATCTCGTTGTTCACACGGCTACCGGGCAGTCGATCTGCCATTATTGCCAACTGCGGATTCCCACGCCCACGGTGTGCCCGACGCTCAACTGCGGTCAGCGTTTGGTCCAACTCGGCCTGGGTACCCAACGAGTCACCGAGGTACTGTCGATGCTGTTTCCCAAGGCCCGCATCGAACGCGTCGACAGCGATACGATGACGCATCGGGACAAGTACCAGTGGATCATCAGCGCGTTCGAAGCGCGGGAGATCGACATCCTTGTGGGTACGCAGATGATCGCCAAGGGGTTGGACTTTCCGTTCGTTTCGTTTGTGGGCGTGGTGAACGCGGACCCGACGGCGCTGTCCAGCGACTTTCGTGCGCATGAGCGTTTGTTCCAGTTGATCACACAGGTAGCCGGGCGGGCGGGGCGAGCGGATGCGCCGGGTAGGGTCGTGGTCCAAACAACGATGCCGGAACTGGAAGGCTTGAAGTACGCGCTGGAGCACGATTATGAGTCGTTCGCAACGGCAGAGTTGGAGATCCGTCATCGCGTTGGTATGCCACCGTTCAGG
>JADFOB010000173.1 GCA_022563055.1 Planctomycetota bacterium | reverse complement strand
ACAGGTCTAAGCAGAGACATCTTGGCCTGTCCGGAAGCTCCCCGCCCTCCACAAAGCTCGTAGCGCCCCGGTGGAAGGCTTGTCGTGCGATAGCGGCGGTTGCCGTACAAGACAAAGGTGACCCCCTTGTCCAGTCTGGGATCTCGATCCTTGGTCGTGCTTTCAAGACATCGTAGCTGCAGGCCCCAGGGTGCTTCTTTGTTGGTGGCGCCGAGGCTCCTCTTGCTGATCCGCATGCGAAGCTCGGTACCCTTGCGCAGAGTGACCACGATCGGGCCTGCCGTTGCCATGACAGGTCGTGCGAAAGGGATGAAGCCGGGCTTCCATACCATGACCAGTGATCGAGTCGCACGCGTTGGCAGGAGGCTGGCCTTACCCTTTGCGTCGCTCTCGAGTTCTCCCCAGAGTTTGCGACTGGGCGGCCAGTAGATTCCCCAGGGATCGTCGTGTTCGATATTGTTGTCGATGAGTGGAAGAAGACCGACCCAAGCAGCCGCGATGGGCTTACCGCGTTCATCCTGGACCCGAACGTCGATGCGTTCGGAGAGTTTGCCATCCCCGCGAACCTGGGCGAAGTCGCGTACGCGTTTGAGCAGTCGGTTGGCCACCCTGGGCGTACCGCGGCTTCTGGCAGCGATTATCTCGAAAGACCCTTCCTCCGCCTTCAGCTTCAGCTTGGCGGCCGACCGCCGAAGAATCGTCTCCAACTCCTCCGGCGAGTAGAAATCGAGGTTAAAGGAAAGCCCGAAACGGTCGCGCATGGCTCCGCTGAGCATACCGGACCGGGTCGTTGCGCCGATCAACGTAAAACGGCGCAACGAGAAGTTGACCATACGCCCGCCGAGACCGCCTTCGATCGTGAAGTCGACGCGAAAATCCTCCATGGCGGGATAGAGAAACTCCTCGACCGGCGTGGGAAGCCGGTGAATCTCGTCGATGAAGAGGACTTCGCCGCGTTCGAGGTTCGTGAGGACCGCCATCAAGTCAGCCTGTTTCGCCAGCGCCGGTCCCGAGGTAACGCGCGGCGGCTTTTTGGACATCTCTGTGGCAATGACGTTGGCCAGCGTGGTCTTGCCGAGCCCCGGCGGACCTGCAAGCAGGACATGCTCGATCGGTTCCGCTCGCTGCTTCGCGGCCGTCATCGCGATCTCGAGCTTCTCGAGCACGGAGCGCTGACCGACCATTTCATCCATGGTCTTCGGTCGAAGCGCCACATCGACCACTTCATCGCCCAAGCGGTGCTCCGACGTTATCAAGCGGTCTCGTGCCATCGTGGTCTCGCTCCTCCGGGTCCGTTACAGAATCGGCGGGGCCATCGTCCCGTAGGGACGTCGTGATAGTAGCCCAGCGATTTATCGCTGGGATTCCCGGTCCACAAGGAATCAGAGTCCCGTAGGGACGGATGAACGCCGCCTTTTCTTCAACCGTCCCTACGGGACTTGGCTCTACTACCGTGCCAGATCCCAGCGATAAATCGCTGGGCTATTCTCATTCGCCCCGCTGGGGCTGCAAACGATTGGGGCTGCAATCGACGACCGCAACGCCGCGTGCCTACCGCCGCTTGGTCTCCGCGCCCATTCACCAACAGGAACATCCGGCGATTCTGTCACGGACGCTCTCGCTCCTACCCTTCCACGCCTGTCTTGACGCGGTACGCTACGCGAACCCATTCATCCGCCGAGTCAACGTCGGGGTGAAGCTGCGCGGCTCGCTCGAGCCACCGCTCGGCATCGGCGCGCGAATCGCCCCACGCCACCAGGATTTCCAACGCGTCGCGCTGCGGTTGCGAGAACACGGCTGTTTCCCCGTCGCCGACCGCCGCCGGTAAGGCGAAGTCCTTCAGTTTTCCCTTGAGCGACGCGATCACCAGCTTGGCGGTTCGATCTGAAATACCCGGTAAACAAGTAAGTGACTTAACGTCCCCCGACTCGATCCAGGACGCAATCCGCCGGACCGGCTCGGTCAGCGCCTTGAGTGCCTTGCGCGCACCAATACCCTTGACCTCGATGAATCGCGTGAAGAACAACCCGTCCTCGACATGAAGGAACCCGAGAATACGCGGCACCAGGTTGCCGGTCGTTCCTTTGCCCTCGTAAAACTCTTGCGTGTGGAGCGTGACAACCTGGCCACGGTGGGCCGCCAGTTCGGGAATCGCAAACCGGGGCACCAGCACCTCGCGCGCGATGCCGTCACGCTCGAGTACGATCGACCCGTGGTCCACTTCAATCAGCGTGCCGGTAAGGCGAACGATCAACGCCCGACCTCCGTCGGTTTCGGCTGCCTTAGATCCGCCGCTCCACACAGAGCGATCGCCAGCGCGTCGGCGACATCCGCCGGTTCGGGAAGATCCGGGAGTCCCAGCGTCGCCTGGATGGCCCGCTGCATCTGGATCTTCGTAGCCCGCCCGTGACCGGTCAGGTATTTCTTGATCTTGGTGGCGGCGTAACCGCGCACGCCACATCCCGCCTCCGCCGCAGCCATGAGGATCACGCCTCGCGCGTGCCCCATCAGGATCGATGTCCTGGGATGCTTGTAATGGGCGTAGAGTTCCTCGACCGCAACGATGTCGGGTCGGTGCTCCAGAAGAATAGCGTCCATATCGCGCCGCACAGCGACCAGGCGATGGGCGAGCGACGCGCTGGGGTCGAAACGACAGACCCCGGCGTCGAGGACGCAGACCGCGCCACCGCGTGTGTCCACGACCGCGTACCCCATCGTGCCAAGCCCCGGATCAATTCCGCAGACAACCGCCTCCATACGGGTCTCGCCATCCATCGCCGAACCGTTCCAAACCACCGCCGTTGCAAGTTACCACCGTTTCGGGTCACTCCCCAACGCAACGTCGCGGGTTTCGGTCTCCCTGTCAAGCAAAAAACCCTAACACGAAGCTAACCAGTCGAGCCCCACATGTATGAACTCGGCACGCCAAGGCTCTGTCAACGATGATTCGATGGGTTGCGACGGATTGAGATTTGTGCCACTGCTCTGTGAGCAGTGTTCTTGGTGCGACCAGCTCGGTGAGTCTTGCACTGCTCACAGAGCAGTGGCACACCAAGACAAGCCATCCCGTTGGCTTGTGACAGAGCTCTACGGGCGTGGGTGGATTCGCCTTTTCTTGACCGGTCGGGGCGACGGCGATGTGGGTCTTGGGCGCTTGGATTTTGCCTTCCCAAGGACGACCCAGTGCTGGCCGTTCCAGGAATGCCCGCACCCAGCGCCGTGATGATGACCGGGAACGATCATGAGTTGTGAACCGTCGTGGAAGTGCTCATGGCACCCCCTGGTGCACACGTGAATACCTCGCACCGGTGCCGGTGTGGGTCTTACCGTGACGACCGGACCCGTCCGTACCAGGAGCCAGTGCTCGCCGTCCCACAGGTGCCCGCAACCCTGGCCATGGTGATGCCCGGCGATCAGGATGAGCTTGATGCCGTCGCTGTAATGGTTGTGGCAGTCGAGCGTGCAGCGGTGGCCGCGCGGTGAGAGAGGCCCACGGTAGACCCGGACCCAATGATGGCCATCCCACCCATGCCCGCACCCAGCGCGGTGGTGATGGTTGCCCTCGATCACGACCAGTTTCGTTCCGTCAAAGAAGTGGTGATGACACGCCCTTGTGCAGACATGGACCGGGCGGACGGGTTGAGCGGGCTGAGCGAGCTGAACGGGTTGAGCCGATCTGGCCGGTCGGTGGTCATGGTAGTTGAAGGAGAAGCTACCCCCCCGACAGCCGAGGGCCACGAGAACGACCGGTGCGATGAACCAGAACCAAAGCGAACGGCCACCCATCATGCAACCTCCACAGGAACTCCGCTGCCATCCTCTGTCATACCATTTGCATCTTATCCGAACCGCGACCGTGAGGGAGCGGAGCGCATTGCATGACTCGAAAGCCTCAAGAGCGGCATCGTTCCATGATGCACCATTTATGAATCACTTCGCCAGTGCTCTGTCAACGGTGATTCGACGGGTGCCCCGCGTGGCACAGCGGCCCTCCGCTGTGTCTGGACACCCACCCAGCCGAGGGCGGCTGGGCCACAAATGACTAAGCCAACCCGTCAAAACAAGCATGATAGAGCACTAGGCTTTGTCTGACAACTATAGTAACGCTCGACGTTCCTGCCGCCCGACGGCCGCCACGGGGG
>JADFOB010000172.1 GCA_022563055.1 Planctomycetota bacterium | reverse complement strand
TCCTCGGATCAAGGTACGAGCGATGTCATCACCCCATCGATACCGGACAACATTGCGACCTCGATAGTCGATGAGAACGGATTCCCGCTGTTTGGTGTGCGTCGTGTCGCGGACAGCCGGAAGATGCGTGAAGAAGCCGACTACGCCGTAGCGGTCGCCGACGAATTTGAGCCTGTTGCGGATTCGCCTAGACCGATCGTCAGCGCGGCGCCGAAGCGCGACGAAGCACCGATCATCGAGTTCCCAGGGCTGATCGATCGCCTATCGAATGATGTGTTCTTCGCAGAGGATGACATTTTCGAGAACGACTTCCTCGTAAGCGTCATTCCGACGACACCTCTGGCGGAACTCGGGCCGTTCGGTGCGTCGACGCCCGACGAGGATGATGAACCGTGCCGGGAGAATGAGGAAGGGATCCCGCCCGAGACGATTGCTCTGAGGCTAGAGCCCGGACAGCCGGTGCCTCCAGTCAAGCCCGAGGTGGTCTTGGCCATCGAGCCTGTGCAGGTCGTCCAGCGTCGCCCCAAGCCCAGCAAGCGCGAGCAATTGCAGGAGCTCGCTGTGCGACTCGCCGACGTTCGCGCGGAGATCAAGTGCTTCACCGTTCTAGCCGCCCATGAACCGGCGCGTGACTGGCTCAACGTGAGCTTCGCCGACGCCGCGGTCCGGACGTGGCCCGAGCTGATGCGCGGCATCGTGACCCTATCGCCCATCTCACCCGCATCGCTGCCGGAACGCGTCATGTCGGCGAAAGTCGTGACTCCCGATGCCAAGCCGAGGAAGTCGATGGCGATGACGATCGTCCCCGACGAGGATGAAAGCTCGAAGACCGCACCAGGCGGCTTTGAAGAACCTAAGACCGAGCCCGAAGCTCCACAGCCCGTCGGGGCGCGGGATGCCGCCAGCGAGGACGATCGCCCGCCGGATCGGCGCGACGGAAACCCACACGCCGGTTTGACTTTCGACGATCTTCTGGATCTGCTCTCGATCGCGTCCAACGACCTGGCCTGCTGGAGGGCGATCGAGGAGGAGTCCGTCCCCCAGCCAAAGCGTCGCAAGGCGCAGGCTTCAGCGCCGCAAGACGCGAGCACCCAGGCCCCAAACGCCGGGCGCAAAGCGGGAAAGCACCCGGCCGGAGTCGCGCGCGGATCTTCGAGTCTTTCAGCGCCCATGCCACGGCGATTCCGTCTTGGGCGCAACGCGACGTCACCACCGATCAAACCGCGGCGCGATTAGCAGTACAGCGCAGAGTGGCCCCAACTCGACGTTCAACGACTGTCGTAAGCGTCGCCCAGAGTAGCGTCCCGTCGTACACCAGCGTCCCGTGGACCAGCGTCCCTACGGGACGCTGCCGTCCGCGACGCTTGTGACGTCCTTCAAACGTCCGATCAGGATGACTTTGCGCAATGCCGCGAGTCCCTCGCCACGCTCGAATGTGCGGGTCGGTGTGCCACTGCTCTTGAGCCGTGTTCTGCGCGGGCGTGGAAACTGCACTGCTCAAGAGCAGTGGCACACGCATCACGTCGCCACGATGTTGACAAGGCGCCCTTTGACAACGATCACCTTGCGAATCGTCTTTCCCTCGATCGCTTTTGCCACCCGCGGTTCCGCCATGGCGACTTGCTTGATCGTTTCCTCATCGGCATCGGTGGGGACCATCACTCGCCCTTTGATCTTACCCAGAACTTGTACCGCGATCTCCACTTCCGCGTCGCGCACGAGTTCCTCGTCATGCGCCGGCCACGGTTCGTAGGTAAGCGTGTCATCGTGCCCGAGGCGGTTCCACAACTCCTCGGCCAGGTGAGGCGCAAATGGCGCCAGCACGAGGATGAACGGTTCAAGGACGGCGATGGGGCGTTTCTCCAGCGGCGTTAAGGCGTTCACAAAATCGAAGATGGCTGCGATCGCGGTGTTGAGCTTGATCTGCTCGATCTCTTGGGTGACTCGTTTGATCGTCTTATGAAGCACGCGCAGCGTTTTCTCGTCGGGCGCGTCGTCCGTCAGCGTAGTGGACAGCTCATTGGTGTACTCATCCACAACGAGCCGCCAGATGCGCTGGCACAGCTTGTGCAGTCCCGGCACGTCGCGCGTGTTCCACGGCTTGGCGGCTTCGAGCGGACCCATGTACATCTCATAGAGCCGGAAGGTATCAGCCCCGTATTCTCCGATGATTGCGTCGGGGTTGACGACGTTGCGAAGCGCTTTGCTCATCTTCGCGATGATCCGCGTCACGGACTCGCCGGTCTCCTTCAAGACGTACTGCTCATCATCCTTCTCTTGGACCTGCTCTGGCCCCACGACGAGACCTCGTGACGTGCGATAGGCGAAGCTCTGGATCATTCCCTGGTTGAACAGCTTGGCAAACGGTTCCCGCGTCGAGACCTCACCCAGATCGAACAAAACCTTGTGCCAGAACCTGGCATAAAGCAGGTGCAGCACGGCGTGCTCAGCCCCGCCGACGTAGAGGTCGATCGGCATCCAGTATCGCTCCGCCTCTTCATTGCAGAAGCGGTCCGTGTTGTGCGGGTCGGTGAAACGCAGGTAGTACCAGCAGGAACCGGCCCATTGCGGCATCGTGTTGAGATCGCGGCGATAGCGCCGCCCGTCGCGTTCGACCGTCAACCATTCCTTGGCTCTTCCCAGCGGCGGCTCGGGAAGAGAATCACTATCCTCGGTTGACGACGTGGGCTTGAAGTCTTCCATGGGCGGAAGCTCGACCGGCAGTTCGCCATCGGGAGTGGCGATCGTCTCGCCGTCCTCACCGTGAAGGACGGGGAAAGGTTCACCCCAATAGCGCTGCCGGCTAAAGAGCCAGTCGCGGAGCTTGTAGTTGACGGCGCCGCGCCCCACACCATTGGCCTCAAGCCACTCGGTGATCCTGGCTTTGGCTTGCGGCGTAGGCAGTCCGTCGAGTTTGCAAACGCCGCCCGGCACGTTGGTCGAACAGTCCGCGCCTGGAGAATGGATAGCTTTACCTTCACCCGCGAAGGCATCGCCCCACGACTTGGGGTGGCGAACGTAATGGGCGACGAGCTGCTGCGATCCAACCTTGTCGCGCAGTATCCCAAGCGTCCTTTTGCCGAGGTCGGCGCTGTCGTTGCGACGCTGGGTGATCTCCTGGGCCAACTCGGGGAACTCGGCGGCCACTTCGTCAAACCCGATCCTGGCTGACTCGTCGATGCTGTCGGCCATGCCCGCGATCCGCTGGTCGATCCATTCCGCCGTGGGCTCCACGACGGCCACGATGGGCAGGTCGAACGCGCAGGCAAACTCGAAGTCGCGCGTGTCACCGCCTGGCACCGACATGATCGCACCGGTTCCGTAGCCCATCATCACATAGTCGGCAATCCAGATCGGGATGTCGCACCCGTTGGCTGGATTGATCGCATAGGCGCCGGTGAAGACGCCGGTCTTTTCCTTGGTCTCCGCCGTGCGCGCGAGGTCGGACTTGTTTCGGGCAGTCGCAACGTAGGCCCGCACTTCATCGCGATACCGCGGCGTTGTGATGCTGTCCACGAGCGGATGTTCCGGCGCGAGCACCATGTAGGTCGCCCCGAACAGCGTGTCGGGCCTTGTCGTATAGACCTTGATGGCGTCGGGAAAGCTGTCGTACGAGAGCACTTCGGGGACGGTTGCGTTCTTATCGAGGCATTTCCAGGTGCCGTCGGCGATCTTCCACTTATCGGCGAGCGGGAACACGACCTCGGCGCCTTCGCTTCGGCCGATCCAGTTGCGCTGCATGATCTTGATGGGTTCGGGCCAATCGAGCGGCTTCAAGTCTTCCAGCAACCGCTCCGTGTACTTGGTGATGCGCAACATCCACTGCCTCAGCGGTCGGCGAAAAACCGGGTGTTTGCCCCGATCGCTAAGACCCTCGTTGTCCACCTCTTCATTCGACAAGACCGTCCCGAGGATTGGGCACCAGTTGACCGGAACCTCGTCGAGGTAGGCGAGACGATGAGCGTCCAGAACTTTCCGCCGCTCCTTGGCGGACAGGTCAGCCCACTCCCGGCGACCCGGTGTGTCCGTCGAGCGCGCGAGGTTGCACGAAGCATCAACACCCCATCGGCCGGACTCGAGCTCAGCCACGAGTTCGCTGATCGGTCGGGCCTTCCCGACGGTCTCTTGCCCGTCTGTGCCGGTG
>JADFOB010000171.1 GCA_022563055.1 Planctomycetota bacterium | reverse complement strand
CCGAAGGCGGTGAAGCTCGACGAACGGGCGGTTAACGCGGTAGGCGGTAGCAGAATGCGGCAGTTGCACGATTATCGACGACAGGCCGACGGTATCGTGGACGAAATCGACCAGCGGGAGCAGGAGCTCTTCCGGCAAATCGGCAAGTATCTGAATGAACACCCCGCCGAGACGCCCATGCAGGTCGCACGTGCGCTTGGCTGCACAGCAGGCGATGTAGAAAGCCGGCAGGCAACCTTGAATAGGCTGGTATCCGAGCAGGTCGGCGATCAGCAGGAGGACATCGCCGCGGACGACCCCAACACCAAGCGCGGCACACGGCAAAAGTGGGTACGGAAACAGGTCTGAGTAAGCCCGGTTTATGAATATTCATGAATGCGAATCCGGCCGTGGCGGTAGCGCCAGGGCCGTTTTTCATGCGCCGGCGTGAATGCCCGGACATGGGTGAAGGGGAGTAGTCCCTTTCCCGTCACGAAGGGCATTCGCATGGAAACAGAGGCTCCTACGCTGGTCACGGTCGGCGTGATTGCGGCCGAGTTGGGCATCCCGGTGGATCGCGTCTACCGCATCCTTCGGGCACGACCTCATATCAGACCCCGTGCTTACGCGGGCAACACCCGTCTGTTTGACAATGCCGCCATCGCGCTCGTGCGGCATGAGCTGAACGCCATTGACGCGCGCCGCGCAGGCGGTGTCCGATGACCGCCCGCATGCCGCGCGGCCGGCAGGCCCGGCGCGCGGGTACGCCGAAATCGATAGAACACGTCGGCCCCGTGGAAATGCGCGTGACCGTGGCGCAGAAGACCCCCGAAGCAGCTGATCGCTGGGAACAGCGCGTTGAGGTTTTGGCCGCTTGGCTCGCGGCCGAGTGGCAGGGGAAGTTGATTTTCCCGCGCCCCCGAGGTAGGGGTCGTTCGGAGGTCTTGAAGCTCCGGGCGACCCCGGAGACGAGCATGACGGCCGGTGAACTGGCGCAGACGGGAACACCAACATGGATGAGGTAAATATTCGAAAACCTGCCGTGGCGTACTTGCGCCGCTCGACCGACAAACAGGACCAGAGCCTCCGGGACCAACGCCTTGAGGTCGAACGGTACGCCAAGGAGCACGGCTACCAGATCATCCGCGAGTACGTGGACGACGCGATCTCCGGCACCAGCGCCGACGAGCGCCCGGATTTTCAGCGCATGATCGCCGAGGCCGCCAGGGGCGACTTCGCCGCGGTCATCGTCTGGAACAGCGACCGGTTCAGCCGGGGGGACGTGACCGAGACCGAGCACTATCGCTACCTGCTGCGGCAAGCCAACGTGAAGGTGCTGTCTGTCACCGAAGACTATCTCGCCCGCGAAGGCATCGAGGGCGACGTGCTGCGGACGGTCAGGCAATTCCAGAACCGCCAGTACTCCATTAGCCTCTCGCAGAACACGCTACGTGGTCAGATCAGTTCGATCATGACAGAGTCCGACCCCGGCCGGGCCGCGCCGTACGGCTACGATCGCCAAATCGTCGCCCCCGACGGCGCGGTCCTCTTCCGCATTCGCTTCTGCCCGGGCGGCGTGCGCGAGGTCTACGACAAGGACGGCAAGATTCAGGCCCGCTACGAGAAGGGCCAGACCCTGTCTAAGCCTGGCAGGGAGTGCAAGGCGCGGCTGGTGTTGTCCGACCCACAGCGGGTGCAAGTCGTGAAAGACATCTTCCGAATGTGTCTCGATGGCATCGGCTTCGCGTCCATCGCCGCCGCCTTGAATGTCAGGGGAATTGCCGGCCCGAGGCGCGACGTCTGGGGCTTCACTACGATCAAGGCAATACTGGAGAACCCGACGTACCGCGGCGACCTGGTGTGGAACCGCAGGACCGAGGCCAAGTTCTATCGCGTTCGGAACGGGCGTATCGAGAAACGTCAACGGCAAGAAGGGGAGGCCAAGGTGGTCAGGACGCACAGGGACGATTGGGTTGTCATCCCGAACGCCCTGCCCGCCATCGTGAGCGCCGAGGACTGGGAGAGGGTCCAGGTGATGGTAGCCAAGCGCCGCCGGGCTTGCGGCGGTGCCGGCCATCGGAACCGGCGGTGGCTGCTCACCAGCGTTCTGGAATGCGGCGACTGCGGGCACAAGTTCTGGGGCGATCCTAGGCGTAAGGGCCGAATCGAAGGCCGAGCGCAAGTCATCACCAACTACTACATCTGCGCCGGACGACGATCGCACGGCAAGACCATCTGCTCTACCCCCTCGACGCTCAGAGCCGAACAACTAGAGTCCTGGGTGCTGGGCAAGCTCCAGGACATCGTCCTGCTGGACGAGGACGCGCTGGACGTGGCCATCGAACGGTTCGTCGAGTCCGTTGGCCGGCAGAACGCCTCCACCGGAGACGCCGACCGTATTGCCCGCGAGATCAAGAAGGTCAACGACACGGTGACGGCACTGACCACGCACATCGACCCGGCCAACCTGCCGCTACTGAACGATCGGTTGACGCAGTTGCGGCTACGCAAGGAATGTCTGGAAAAGGAACTCCGCGCGGCCCGGCAGTCCGACGGCAAGTTAGACGCACAGGCATTGCGCCAGTGGGCACGAACCCAGCTGGCCGGCCTTCAGGCAGCCATGAACGGAACGCGAAGCGACCAGACTCGAAACGTGATCGCCACCTACGTGGACCGCATCGTCGTCTGGCCATCGGAGAAGCGCGGCGAGATGCGGCTGAATCCGTCTGCCTACGCGCTCTGGAAACGCGACCGGGATGGCGACTCGCGGCCCAACCGCGAGCCCATTGTCCATGCGTCGCGGAGACGCCAAGACCGCCCCACACGACGGTCGTGGGTAAACCCAATCGGGGCGACAGGATTTGAACCTGCGACCTCTTGATCCCAAGTTGCCGTGAGTAGCCCTCCACCATACCGAGCGGATCAAGACATTCACCACGCGGTGGACGACCACTCGCAATGGCCTGCGGGTGATCCCCATGATGCAGCGAACTCACGCCGCGCTCAAGGCTTGGAAACAACATCGGAAAGACCTGATTGTCGATCTCAGCGACCGTCGCACGATGCACGAGAGGATGAAGCGTGCAGCCACGGCTCGCCGTCTAAGCAACGAGGGGCTAAGCCACACCGAGGTCGCCGCCGTGTTAAAAACACCCGTGAAGTCAGTTGCGGACATCCTCAAGCAGCCCGCCGACCGCCGAGAGAAGGCCAGATCGTTGGCCGCCAAAGGCTACAGCCTGCGGGACATTGTGGAGCTGACCGGGTTTAGCAAAGCTGCTGTCTCGGGGTACATTCGAGATATGACCGTTGAGAGCAAACCGTAAGCGCCCACGACAACCATTATTGACAGGTCGGCTATCCTGGCGTGCGTGTTGATGCTCGCAGTTGTCACGATCAGGAGATCCCGCATGTCTCGTTCGTCCGATCCCAGCAAGCTCGCTATGTGGCGGAAACGGTTTCAGCGTTTTTCGAGCTCCCCCTTGGCGGTGGCGCCCTTCTGCGCGAGGGAGCGCGTGTCGGTTGCCTCGTTTTACCATTGGCGGAAAAAGCTCGGACCACAGACGCCGCGTCGGCCTACGTCCGTATGCAAGCGTCGTTACCGTCGCGTACGTGGTGATGTCTTCCAGCCAGTGGCGGTCGTACCGGCTGCATGGGGCGTTTCGATTCGGCTGCCCGGTGGTACCCAAATCGAGGTGCGCGCCGAGCGTCTCGATACGGTCCGCGCGGTGATCGCCGAAGTGGCACGTGTCGATCGGGATCCGGAGGCCGGCCCGTTCTTCATGCCTCAAATCCCTCACCAAGAGCGGGATATCACGCAATGTTGAGTATCCCCTCCACCGTCTCGATCTTTCTGTACACGCAACCGACGGACATGCGCAAGGGCTTCGATGGACTCTCAGGCATCGTGCGCGGCGCGTTCGGGGCCGATCCGCTTGACGGCAGTTTGTTCCTGTTCATCAACCGCCGACGCGATCGAATCAAGATGTTGCACTTCGATGGCAGCGGTTATTGGCTTTACTACAAACTGCTCGAAGCGGGCACGTTCGAGGTGATCGCCTCGGAAGGTACGTGCCTACAGATTGATTCGACGCAGTTGGCGATGCTGCTTGGTGGCGTGTCGTTGGTCGGCGTCCGAAGGCGTAAGCGATATCATCGCGCGTCGTAGACGAAGAGATACCAACTTCGTAGCGTTCCGACTTTTTTCGACCATGC
>JADFOB010000170.1 GCA_022563055.1 Planctomycetota bacterium | reverse complement strand
CGGCACTCTACGGGGCATGGACCATGGCATCGTACAACGTTCTTGAACGCTGGGCTGCCAGAACACTCGCCCGCTTTCCGCGCGCGTACACGTCGGTCAAGCGAGTTTATCAACGGGTGAACTACTTGGCCTTTCGAGATCGCAAGGTCCGCTTCGAACTTCACACCCGCGCGAGGCTGCTGACGCCCATGGGCTGGGCGGGTGTCGAGGATCAACGGGGCGAGTGGTTCTTCGGCTACTATGATAAGACGCCGTGGTCCGCGGACATGGAGCATTTCCTGCTACATCATCCCATCGGAGACGTCGCGGAGATCATGGTGCTGGATCGTTCAGCATCTCGGGTCCGAACGATCGGCAAGGCCTCGAGCTGGAATTTCCAACAGGGCTCTCAAGCCCAGTGGCTACCGGGTCCGCACGGTCCTGCGGTCGTATTCAATGATGTGGTCAACGACAAGCTCGGCTGTCGCCTGATCTCGCTCGATGGAACGACGGACCGGTTCATCCCCTGGCCGATTCAGGCGCTGCATCCCAACGGGCACGAAGCCCTGAGCATCAACTACCGCCGCGTGCATGCCGCGCAGCCTGAGTACGGGTACGCCGCCGATGTGAGCAACTTCTCCTGCGATCAGGCACTGGACCGCGATGGAATCTGGCGGATGGATCTGGAGGCAGCAACGGCCGAGCTGGTCGTTGGGCTATCGACGCTGGCGGACGCGGGCGAACAGCCATTCCCGCCGGGAACAGTGCATATGGTTAACCATCTGGCCTACTCTCCCTCCGGCGCCCGGTTTGTGTTCATGCATCGCTGGTTCAACCGCCGGAGGAAATCCGCAAGGCTCTACGTTGCTCGCCACGACGGCCGCGACCTTCGCTTGCTTGCCCAAGAACGCACGGTGTCCCACTACCATTGGCGCGACAACGATCATCTCTTGGTGTGGCAGCATGCGTCTAAGAGCGGTTACCGATATTACTTGATCGATGTGGTCTGCGGTGACCGGGAGCCGGTCGGAGAAGGTGTATTCGATATCTACGGCGATGGACATCCGTCCTACTCGCCGGATCGTCGCTGGATCGTGACGGACAGCTATCCCGACCGTGCCCGGTTCCGACACCTTCTCCTGTTCGACACGCACAGTGGCAAGCGTATCGAGGTTGGACGCTTCTTCTCGCCGTGGCGTTACGATGGCGGGCAACGATGTGACCTTCATCCACGGTGGAGTCCGGATGGGCGGTGGGTCTCGATCGACTCGACGCATGAGGGCGAGCGGCGGAGTTACGTGGTCGATGTCGAAGGCCTGGTCGAGACCGGCTAACAGCCCGTTGGATAAGTAGCGGCCACCTCCCGTGGTGGCCGTAGAGCGCCGGAGAACGTAGGTTGGGGAAGCGTCGTAGCGTTCTTCAGCAGGCTCCTCAGGGCGCCTTGGAAGTAGCTCGAAGGTGTACGCTTACACGGCCCGCGTTTGGGCTTGGAAGAAGCATCTTGAGGGAGCAGCGCGGATGATCCAATCGGTTTCGTGGATTTGGACCCGGTTTGTTATGGACGATCGTTAATGGTCGAGGCGAAGGACTGTTCCCTCCTGGTCGTGCAGGACGAGCCCCACTTCTTCGACGGGCGATCGTATCGGTCGGAGATGAACTTCGGGTACTTCGTCGACTGGGTGGCCCGCCAGACGCAACGCACAACCCTCGCCGTGCCGACGACCGTCGATGGCACGCCGTTTGGCCAGCCACTCGACCTGCCGAATCTCACCTTTGAGCAACTACCCTATTGGCGGTCACTCGTTTCCTACCTGAAGCTTCCCCGGTCGGACAAACGCAGGCTCCGCGCACTCGCTGGAGAGCTTGTTTCCAAGCATGATGCGGTGATGGTACGGCTGCCCTCGTTGCCCGCGAGCGTGTTTGCGCGCGAGGCGCGACGACAACACAAGGTGTTCATCACCTACGTGGGCGGGAACATCCTAACGGCAGCCAATCCCCTCCAATCGCACAATCCGTTGATCCGCAGTGCGGCCCGCGTGCTAAGCCGGTATGTTCATCGTGTGACGATGCGCATGGTGGCGCAGGCGGACGTTGCATTGGCGACCGGGCGGGAGATCTACGACCTATGCGAAGGTCGCGCCAAGCTGACCCGCCAACTGATGACGTCGCTGGTGTCGACACGCGATCTGTTCGCACGGAAGGACTCGGTGCCTGACAAAGGTCCGCTCACGCTGTTCCGGGCAGCACGGATCAACCCGAACAAGGGCACGGAGTTTCTTCTCGAAGCGACCGCCCTGCTCGTGGATCGCGGGTATGACGTCCGATTGCAGCTCGCCGGCGGATGGAATGAGGACGCCTACGCGGCGAACCTGAAGAGATGGTGCAAGGAGCATCGAATCGAGGATCGGGTGGATTGGCTTGGACACATCCCGTTCGGACCGGACGTCTTCGAGCTCTATCGCCGATCACACATAGGCGTCCTGTCGTCTCTGAGCGAGGGGTTCCCGCGCTTCATCAACGAGGCCTGGGCGCTTTCGCTGCCGGTCGTTGCGACGGACTTACCGGGTTTGTGCCCACCGGTCGATCCCAATGTCAACGCCCTCCTGGTCGAACCGGGATCAGCCAAGGCGCTCGCCGACGGCATCCAGCGCGTGATTGACGAACCGGAGCTAAGACGGCGACTGATCGAAAATGGGATGAACATCGCCCGAGACAATACAGCCGAGTTGCAAAGCAAGCGGGTCGCCGATTGGATCGCGCACGCGATCACACAGCGATCCAGGAGTCAATGCAGCGATGGCTGATCCGGAGCTCCTCATTTCGTTCTTGGTGGTTGTCCGCAACGAGCGCGATTACATCGAGCCATGCCTGCAATCCATGCTACACCAGACGCTCGCGCCTACGCGATACGAGATTCTCGTCATCGACGGGATGAGCACCGACGGATCACGAGAGCTAATCAAACAGATGATCGATCAACACGCCGACCGATCGGTCCGGCTACTCGACAACCCCGGACGGATTCTCTCAAGCGGATGGAACATCGGAATCAAGGCTGCCCGCGGGCGATACGTCATCCGGCCCGACGCGCACGGCGAGGTTCCCGAGAACTTCCTTCAGAGGAGTCTCGCCGTCATGGAGGCCCATCCGGAGGCGACCGCAGTGGGCGGGATCGTAGACACCCAAGGCGATGGGTTCTGGGGCGAGACGATCGCAGCGGTTATCTCGAGTCGCGTCGGTGTGGGCGGCAGCAGCTTTCGCGTCGGCGGCGAACCTGGACCTTCGACCACAGTCGTCTTCGGGCTCTATAAACGCGACGAACTCATCGACGTCGGTGGATTCGACGAAGGGCTCGTCGTCAATCAGGACAACGTCTGCCATGCGCGATTGATCGCAGCCGGCAAGATGCTCTACTTCGATCCGTCGATTCGGTCGACCTATCGATGCCGGAATTCGCTGATAGGATTGTGGAAACAGATGTTCCGTCGATCGCAATGGCTTGTCTTGATGTTCAAACATCAGCGGGAACAGGCCTTTTCGGCTCGCTACTTCATGCCGCTGCTCTTCGTCTGTGTGATCGCCGGCCTTTTGGCTGGAGGCGTCTGGCAACCGCTACTCTGGATAATCCTGGCGGCGCTGATGGGTGTGTACGTGCTCGTCGGCGTGGGTGCCGCCGCTCGAAGGAATCTGAGCTTGGCTCAGGTGGCAGCGTTCCCCGCTGCCATGTTTGTGCTCCATTGTTCCTACGGCTTGGGTGAGATCGTCGGTTTTCTGCGTTTTCCGTTCTACAGGCCTATGAGGGATCGGTCTTAGCCCCCTCAAGCCATCCGAGGCTCCGGCGGACAGTTGACCTTGGAGTGATGACTCTCGATGCGCATCGCCCTCTATCATGGTCCCCTTTATCGTGATCCGCTTCATCGTGGCGCGGATGGGTACGAGACCTACGGACCCTACGCCCGCTACGTCCACGAGTTCGCACGCCACTTTGACGAGGTCGTGGTCCTTGGACCGGTGACCAGCGGTGAAACTCATTACCGAGGTTGCCGTCTGGATGCGCAGAACGTGCGCGTCGTCGAGCTTCCCGATTTCAGCACGCACGTCCAGGCTTCTGGGCGCCTACCGACGATCTTCCAAACGCTCCGCCGTGAAATCGGGCACGTGGACGTGGTCAACTGTCGCCATTCCGCGCCTTTTGGATACCTGCTCTACTTCCTGGGTCGGTCGCGCG
>JADFOB010000169.1 GCA_022563055.1 Planctomycetota bacterium | reverse complement strand
GGCGGATGTAGCACAAGGCGGGGACGACTTCGAGGCTCCGCTACCCGAGGCGGATACCGCGACGACGGAGGATGTTGAGCCATGCGAAACGCCGCAAGCGTCTCAAACGCAGCAGGATGAAGAAGCCGAGTCGGCAGAGTCGCCCCAAGGCGGAGGAGACTTGCAGTCTGAGGCCATGCAAGCGGCACTCGTGGCTGCTAAGGCGGAAATAGAGGCAGCAGATGCGCAGCCGGCACCATGCCGTTCAGCGGTCGTGCCCGATGAGCCCAGCCGGGAAGCCAAGACGCCGGAGCGTGCCGAGCCGGTATCAGCTTACGGGGCTGACTTGTTGGAACCCTCGGAACCTCCTGATACGCCCGAGGCGCAGGAGCCGGAGCAGATCCCCTCTGATCTTGATCCGGAGACTCTCACGAAGCTCAAGCTGCTTCGCCGCCTGAATCCCAACCAGAAAGTCGAGGAGCTTCTCACGCAGATTGAGGCGGAGAAGCAACGTGCCGCGAGAGCGAAACCCAAGAGCAAGCGAGGCTGGTTCCGACGCCGGTGATTGCACGACAGCCCCGATCCACTCCACTCGGCTCGGACGTTATCGCACAGGAATACACCCTGGCGGAATTGCGGTGACGGCGTTACAAGTTGCGTGTCGGTCATCCGTAATAGGTAACTCGTAATCTGTCATTCCGATGCCGCGCCGCACGTGCAAGGAAGCAGCTCACAACAAAAGCCAACCCCATGTGACTCCTACACGATGGGCGTCGTGTTCGTGGTCAGCGCCGCCGTTTTGTGGAGCCTCAATGGCGTTCTTATCAAGGTGATTCACGATGCCGGGCGTGGTCCGGGCGGAGTGACGATCGCCTTCTATCGGTCGCTTTTTGCCGGGCTGTTTCTCATTCCGCTTGCCCGCGGTAAGTTCCACACGCTACGACGGGAGCACCCCATCCTCCGTGAAAGAGAGAGCGAGGGAGTCGCGTCGTGTGAAAAAACCGTCCCCGACCCTTCGCCGGACAAAGGACGGGGCACCCCTCGAAGCAGCCTTCCACCACTCGCTGCGAGGACGGATGAGGGACCGCGCCCGCGCTGGGCTGGATTCCCCGTCAGCGCCGCCTGCGGGTTCGCCATTGTGTTCTTCGCGCTGCAGACGGTCTTCTTCGTCGTCGCCACGACCAAGACGGAGGCGGCCAACGCCATCATTCTTCAGTATACGTCCACGTTCTGGATCTTTGCCTTTTCCGGGTTGCTACTGGGCGAGCGGGCCTGCACGCGGGACTTCTACGTGCTTGGTGTGGCGATGATCGGCGTCGTGATCATCTTCGTCGGCAATGCGGCCACGGACCTGTTCGGGCTTCTCAACGCGCTGGGCGCAGGTCTGACATACGGCTTGCTCACGTTGATGCTTCGGCGGATTCGCACATCGGATGCGGCGGCTGTCACGGTGATGAATAACCTGGGTTCGGCCGCCCTGATCCTACCCGGCGTGTTGTTGCTGGGAGGCATCGGTATCTCACTCGGTACCGGTTTCTGGCTTGTGCTGCTGGGCGTGGTGCAATTTGGCTTCCCCTATTATCTTTTCTCGCGCGGGCTTGCGTCCGTTCCCGCTCATCAGGCCGGTCTGATCACGCTGATCGAGCCGGTGCTCGTTCCGATTTGGACCTACCTCGTGCTGGGCGAGCAGGTTCCGCAAACAACGGCGCTGGGTGGTGGTATTATCCTGGCTGCACTGGTTCTGTTTCTTTGGATGAAACGATGATGACAAAGGCGATCGTATTGGGTTGTGGGCTGGTCGGGGCGACGATGGCCCGCGATCTTGCGGCGGACGAGGATTTCGACGTCGCCGTGGCTGACGTCAACGCGGAGAATCTTAAGAAGCTCGCGTGCGACTCGAAGATCGAAACGATTCAAGACGATCTGAGCGATCCGAAACGATTGCGGGCTGTTATCGAGCCGTTTGACATTGTGATCGGTGGACTTCCCAGCCGCATCGGGTTCCAGACGCTCCGGACGGTCATCGAGGCCTCCAAGCCCTATTGCGATATTTCCTTCACGCCCGAGGATGCGATGGAGCTGGACGGACTTGCCAAAAAGCACGGCGTGACAGCCGTCATCGACTGCGGCGTATCGCCCGGTCTGTCCAACATGATCGTCGGATACGTCCACGCCCAGCTCGATACGACTCATCGTGCGGTGATGTATGTCGGTGGGCTGCCCAAGGTGCGGCATTGGCCTTACGAGTATAAAGCGCCGTTTGCGCCCTCGGATGTTATCGAGGAATACACACGTCCCGCGCGCTTCATCGAAAACGGTCTGCGGGTGACCCGGCCGGCGCTGTCGGAAGCTGAACTCATCGATTTCCCAAAGGTGGGAACGCTGGAAGCGTTTAACACCGACGGCTTGCGCACCATGCTCTCGACGCTGGACATCCCCAACATGAAGGAGAAGACGCTGCGCTATCCGGGGCACATCGCGCTGATGCGAGCGCTCCGCGAGACGGGGTTTTTCCGTAAGGATCTTATCGATGTCGGCGGTGTGAAGGTGAGACCGCTGGACGTTACCTCGAAGCTGCTCTTTGCGAAGTGGAGCTACGAGGCGGGCGAGGAGGAGTTTACCGTACTGCGTGTGATTGTAGAGGGCGAGAAGGGCGGTGAGCCGGTTCGGCACACCTACGACCTCTACGACGAATACGATCGGCGGACGGAGACATCCTCGATGGCCCGCACGACGGCGTTTCCCAACGTGATCGTGGCGAGGATGATCGCCTCGGGCGCGTTCCACGAGCCCGGCGTGATCCCACCGGAACGGCTTGGAGCGCGCGCGGGTCTGTTCGATCACATGGTTCGGGAACTCTCCGCACGCGGCGTGACACTGGTGTCGCGGATCGAGAAGCTCTAGAGCGTGCTCAATCGTCTTGTAGCGTCTGATCGACCAGATAGGCGTGGACTGTTTGGGCGACGACCTTGTGGCCTGGTGGTGTCCAGTGCTGGTCGTAGGTGAAATAAACCTGGGTGCCGTCGGCCGCCGCTTGGCGAAGGGGCTCGGTCGTGCTAATGAGGGGGATCGCCTCGCGGGCGCACCACTCGGCGACAACGGACTCTCTCGCGCCGGCCCGTTCCACGAGTGTGACTAATAGCTCGCTGGGGCTGGGGAGCGTCTTCTTGAATCGAAGCGCGAGGAAGGAACGCACGTCTTCTGCCGGGAGTCGCTGGGCCACCATGGGCAGCGTGACGTGGGCCTTGGTAGGCGCGTAGAGCACGATGAACTGAGACCCCGCCTCCTTGCACCAGCGATGCATCTCATCCAACTGTTGTCGCGGGTTGAGCCAGTGCTTGTCCAACGCGAACGCTTCACGACTCTCGAACATGTCACGAAGCTGCTTGGGGGCAAAGGCGTAGTGTTTCGCACCCGGTCCATCGGGAATCGCCAAGGGAAGCCAATCGAGCATCTCCACACCCGGCACGTGTCCATCCCGGTTGATCGGGCCAAATGTGGCCACTGCCCACTCGTCCAGCCCACCCAGAAGCCTGGACTGCTTGAAATAGGCCTTCATCCGTTTGGAAAGGCTTGGCCTGGAGCCCTTGCGATCCGTCTTGGCGGAGCGGAAGTCGTTGCCCTCATACAGACAGCAGATGACGACACGTGGGTTGAGCGATGGGCCGTGCCGCTTCAACGACGCCAGGTAGTTGATCGGTGCGTACCCGCTCATGCCGAGGTTGTAGACCGTCAACCCGCCAAGGGCCGCCAGACGTGCCGGCCACGTCTGCTCGTTGGAGACCTTGGATCCCTCCGCAAACGAGTCGCCCAAGACGACGACGTCGTACGACTCGAGCGCGGTTTGGTTGCGGTAGCCGCGAGTGTCGGTTTGCAGCGTGCAATCCAGGGGCGGGTAGCCGTCCGGTGCGTTCGGGTAGGTTCGTGCGGCCTCCGGGCGATCGACAAAGCGGACCGTCGTCTTGAAGTTTGCCGGGCGATGATAGGCGAGCCCGTCGCGGACGTAGTGAACCGCCTCGGGCGAACGGACTACAAAGTCGAGCAGCAGGAGCGTCGGCGTCAGGAACAGCAGCGTGGCCAGCACCTGAAACCAACGTCGCTTGTACTTTTGGCCCGTGGACCAATCCACGTAGAAGCTCACGAGCGAGAAGATTAGGAGCCCGACGTTGGCGTAGAAGTGCTCTTTCGAGTACCGCCCCAGCAGCGTAGGCCGGTCCCGCGCGATCAACTCGACGACGTCG
>JADFOB010000168.1 GCA_022563055.1 Planctomycetota bacterium | reverse complement strand
ACGCGAATTGAAGTGGTCTTCGCCCACGGCTTGATGCGCCGCGTCCGTCAAATCGCGGCGCTTCTGTCAGGGCGGCGTCCGGCCAGGAGTATCTAAATGACCGTGCGCGAACGTGCAACACGAGTCGGAGCCCGGAGCGTAAGCGACGGGTTGGGCGACGATTGCCCCTTCCGAATCGTGACCACTCCTTGGAAAAGGTGGGCCACTCGCCGCCTGCACTGCTCAAGAGTAGTGGCACGCCCGAACACTTGGGCGTGAAGATGCGCTAGCGAGGTTTTGCATGAAACTCTGCTTGATATCGCCTCCGATGACCGTCGTCAGCAATGCCTGGCGATATCCGCAGGTTCCACCGCTGGGAATCGCATACCTGGCTGCGAGTGCCCGGGAAGCGGGGCACGACGTGACGATTGTCGATGGTTTGGACGGCGCCCTTGGAACTTTTCATCCGTTTATCCAGGGAAGGTACATCAATGGTCTGACCATTGACGAGATCGTGCAACGCGTACCGCGAGGCACCGAAGTCATTGGCGTGAGCATCATGTTCTCGAGCCATTGGCCGCTTGCCCGACGGTTGTTGGCAGCACTACGTACCGCCTTTCCCTCCACCACCATCGTTGTCGGTGGTGAGCACGTGACGGCGGTAACGCAGCACGTCTTCGACAGTTCACCGGTTGACTACGCCGTGCTCGGCGAAGGGGAAGAGACGCTTCTGGAGCTTCTGGATGCGCTTTGCGGGGAAGGGACCGTGGATATCCGGCAGGTGGAGGGTCTGGCGTATCGTGCCTCCTCGACGTCGCGCACGGATCAACCGGGCGCGGATATCCGCCTGGAGCTGCTGGATAACCAAAGGCAAGGCATCGTTCGTACGCCTTCACGTGTGCGACGGCGCAATCTCGATTCCATTCCGTGGCCCGCGTGGGATCTGTTTCCCATCCAGGACTATTTGCAAGTCAACCGCTACCATGAGTTCAGCGATCGGCGCGTGATGACCATGCTGGGAACGCGTGGATGCCCCTACCGCTGCCGGTTTTGCTCCAGCCCGCAGATGTGGGGCACCAATTTCTACATGCGCAGTCCCAAAGACCTCGTCGACGAGATGGAGTTCTACAAGAACAAGTACGGCGCGACCGAGTTCCAGTTCCAGGATCTCACCTTCGTTGTGAATCGCAGATGGGTCTTGCGGGTGGCCCAAGAGATATGCTCGCGGAACTTGAACATCACCTGGAAACTTCCCGCCGGAACCCGCAGCGAGGCTTTCGACGCGGAGGTGCTGGCCAGACTTTGCCAAAGCGGTTGCAGATCATTGACCTTCGCGCCGGAAAGCGGCTCCAAGCGAGTGCTGGCGGACATGCTTAAGAAAGCCGACCCCGCCCGCATCCTTGAGTTGGGCAGGATCGTCCGTCGAGAGCGCATCGACATGATGATCAGCGCGAACATCATCATTGGATCGCCCAAGGAGCGGCTACGCGACCTGCTTCAGACATACTTCTATATCATCAGACTCGCTCTGGTGGGGTATGACTCGATACTTTGCAGCCGGTTCACACTGTACCCTGGATCGGAGTATCACCGGCGATCCCTGGGCGCCGGCTTGGTCGAGTACGACGACAACTACTTCCTGGACATGGAAGTAAGCCTGGCGAGTCTTCGCAGTGGGCGGAGCTGGCATCCTCGCTGGAGTGATCGAACGATCCGCCGGTTGACGACCGTGGGTTACTTCCTCTTTTTCGCCGCCTACTATTTTTCCCGGCCGCTACGCATGTTACGGAGTGTGATCGCGGTCCTGCGCAACGTCCCTCGGACCCGTATCGAGGTGGTATTCGCCCACGGCTTGATACGCCGCGTCCGTCAAATCGCGGCGCTTTTGCCGGGGCGGCGCGCAGCCCGGAGTATCTAAGCGACCATGCACGAACGGGATGATTGCCGATTCCAAATCGTGACCACTCCTTGGAAAAGGCGGGCCACCGGCCCTCATCCGTTGATCCGGTTTCAACTAAGAACAGGACTCAACCCCACCGATGATTATCGGTACACGGCTCCGTGCACGGTTGGGGCTTACCGGGGCAGGTCTCAATAGGGGCTGACGCCATCGGCGCGTAGCGCGACCGGTCGTAGGGGCAAGCATTATGAAAACAGCGGCGACAATCCGTTCGGAAGAGTACTCTGATTGGGAACGGAATGCCGAGTTCTACCGCGCCGACGATCACTCGCTGCTCATGGAGAAGCTCGCCGCCAGACGTGAGCGATACTACGGTATTCGCACAGGCCAACGAGTCCTCGATATCGGATGCGGAACCGGCGCGACGGTCTCTCGACTGCGCGCCCGCGGCGTTGATGCGGTTGGCATAGACTTCGCTCCCGCCATGGTCGAGGCAGCCCACCGAGAATATGCGTTGGAAGATCATGTGCACTGCGCCGAAGCGACGAACCTTCCGTTTGCTTCATCCTCCCTCGACGCGGTCCTTGCCAACGGCGTGTTTCACCATCTGGCGGTGCAGGGACGTCTGGGCGATGCCCTGCGCGAGATTCATCGAGTGTTAAAGCCCGGCGGCAGACTATGCTGCTTCGACCGCAACGGCAGCGTCATCTCGGGAATCATGTCCGAGCTGTGCATCCGAGTGAAGAGCGCCCTCAGCATGATCACGCGGCGCGAGTTGTTTCCGAGTTGCGCGTCCCGCAACGAGATTGCCTTTGGAGGTCGGCGCGATCTAAAGACGATCCGTGACTGCGGTTTCCGGATGCTCCACCGCCGCGACGCGTCGTCTCTACCGTTCTTTTCATGCGTCGTAGCCCTGAACGCCATTCAGTATTTCCTCTCCACGCATCTGCGGCGCCGGATCGAACATAGACTTTGCCGGGTTGTTTCCTGGATCGACACGCACTTGGCATTCCACTGGCTGTGCGTGGAGCAGTTTGTCGTCTTTGAGAGAAACCCGCTTCCCGGCTGCGCGGAGGTACCCAGCCCCAAGCAGAACGCGGAGCATCACATCAAGGTCGCGGGCTTTGTTCCCGCGATGTCATGAGCACACAGTAATGAATGAGGGTTCCACACAACTCTGCGAGCTTACGATCAACGGACAACCGTTGGTCGCTCTGCCGGAAGCGCCGGCCAAGAGCGAAGCACGTGGGGTGGACGGTCTGATCACGCGTCGTTTGAAGGTAATGCACGACATCTTCGCACCTCGCGTTACAGCGCGTGGCGTTCCCTTTGAGTTTGTCCTCGAGGTGACCGCCCGCTGCAACCTGCTGTGTCCGATGTGCCCGCGATCGGTCCCTAACTACATGGATGCCGTGCCGGACCAGGACATGGATATGGACACGTTCCACCGTGTGCTCGACCGCGTCCGGGATGTCGCCACCCTCGTTTGGTTCACCGGGCGCGGTGAACCGATGATGAACAAGCACTTCATGAGAATGATCCGCGAGTTCCGCGAGGCGGGTGTTGCCGTGGGAGTGTCGACCAACGGTACGTTCCTGACGCCCAAACAGCAGGAACGCATTCTCGACACGGGGCTCGACTATCTCATTGTGTCGTTCGACGGTGCCGACAAGGAGACGTTCGAGAAGATCCGCATCGGAGCCGACTTCGAGAAGGTCCGCGACAATGTTCGTTCCTTTGCGGCGCTCAAGATAGCGCGGAAGATGAAGGATCCGTGGCTCGTGCTTCAGATGATCGAAATGGCCCCCAACAGAGGCCAAGACCAAGCCTTCAAGAAGTTGTGGAACCTCCCTGGAATTGACGCCGTACGGATCAAGGACGAACAGCTCCAATTTGACAAGTCCATGACGTTTGAAGGTCAGCGCAAGCGGCTCGGCAAGAAACCCTGTATGAATCTCTGGCGAGGAACGCCGATGGTTCAGTGGGACGGAACGATGCTTCCGTGCTGCTTCGGACCCGCCGACAAGGCTTTCGGCAACTTGAAACATGCCGGCTTGGACGAACTGTGGAACTCATCGCGCATCAAGGACTTGCGTGCCTCGCACCTCGCGGGTTGCGGGCTGACGGAAGACTACTGCAAAAACTGCAACGCAATCGAACCGGGGAAGCTGCTGCTCGCCGCTTCAGCCGTCTTACCGATCTTGTGGCAGAAGAAGAACAACCACCATGTCGAGCAACTCAACCGGTGGGTGCGCTTTCTGTAGCGCCCGCCACGCAGGTCACATCGTTCTGAGCTTGGCCCGTGCAGCGGAAAGGATGTGACGGTGGGCGGTCGAGAGCGCCAGGTTCGATAGCG
>JADFOB010000167.1 GCA_022563055.1 Planctomycetota bacterium | reverse complement strand
ATGTCCTGTCCATAGCACAGGGCACACATCCCGCGCGGGCTCTCGCAGGTCAACGGGCTCCGGATGCGGATCATATCAAGCCCGAGCTCCTCGATCTTCTCCGCCACCTCTTTGGTGATGATCTGGTTTTCGCTGACAATCAGCTTGTCGGTGACCGGGTTCCGGATGTCGTCGCGAGCGGTCCGCCCGATGATGGCTTCACGCAGGGGAATATCCACCTCTTCGCCCCGATAGGCGGCCTCTTTCGTCACGCCGTTGATCGTCCCGCAGTCCACCAGATTGATGATCACGTTTTGGGCGACGTCGGCGAGCTTGCGTGTGAGGTATCCGGAGTCCGCGGTCTTCAGGGCGGTATCCGCCAAACCCTTGCGCGCGCCGTGCGTCGAGCTGAAGTATTCGAGCACGGTGAGCCCCTCGCGGAAGTTGGCCTTGATGGGCGTCTCGATGATCTCGCCCGATGGTTTGGCCATCAGCGCCCGCATACCGGCGAGCTGACGAATCTGGTCCACGCTTCCTCTCGCACCGGACTCGGTCATCAGGTAGATCGGGTTGAGATAGGGTTTCGCCCCCGCGTCGCCGGGATCCTTGTACTTGCCCTCGTCGTCCCGGTAATCCTGTTTGAGGCGGACCATCATGGCTTCGGTCACGCGCTCCCGCGCGTGGATCCACTTGTCGATCACCTGGTTATAGCGCTCCAACCGCGTGAGGGCTCCCTCTTCAAAGGACTTGGCGATCTTGTTGACCGCTTTTTGCGCCGCACGGATGATCCCTTCCTTCTCGCGCGGAATGCGCATGTCGGTCACGCCGAAGGAAAGGCCCGCCAGCGTACTTCTTTTGAAGCCGAGATCCTTGATCTCATCGAGCAGCTCGATCGTGGCGGCGCGCCCAAGCAACTGGTGGCAGTCCGCGATGACACGCACCAACCCCTTTTGGGAGAGTGAACAGTTGTAGAAAGGCATTCCCTCGGGCAGCACGTCGTCGAAGATGATTCGCCCCACGGTCGTGAGGATACGGCGGTTCTTGGGCGCCCCGCGAACCGGCTTGGCGGGATCCAAAACCACGCTGTCCCGGACTGTACGAACGACAATCTTGTCATGCAGCTTGATCTGACGCTCCTCGTACGCCAGCATCGCCTCAAACGGATCCTTGAAAATCGGAGCATCTTTTTCCTCGACCGGCTCCGAAGTATGGTCGGTCGTCAGATAGAAGATACCCATCACGATGTCTTGCGTGGGCGAAACGATGGGACTTCCGTTGGAGGGACTGAAGATGTTGTGCGTCGACATCATCAGGACATGCGCTTCGACCTGCGCCTCGATCGAAAGCGGCAGGTGGACCGCCATCTGATCGCCGTCAAAGTCCGCGTTGAAACCCCTGCACACCAGTGGGTGGAGCTTGATCGCATTGCCTTCCACGAGCACCGGCTCAAACGCCTGGATTCCCATGCGGTGAAGCGTGGGAGCGCGGTTCAGCAGGACCGGGTGCTGGTAGATGACCTCATCCAGAATGTCCCAGATCGCCTGATCGCGCCGCTCCAGGATTTTCTTGGCCGACTTGATCGTATCCGCCAGACCTCGGTCCTTGAGCTTGCGAATGACGAAAGGCTGATACAACTCCAGGGCGATCTTCTTGGGAAGTCCGCACTGGTGCAGTTTTAACTCCGGACCCACCACCACGACGGAGCGGGCGGAGTAATCCACACGCTTGCCCAGCAGGTTCTCGCGGAAGCGACCTTGCTTGCCCTTGATCATGTCGGTCATGGACTTGAGCGGGCGGTTGCTGGATCCCAGAACCGGGCGGCGGCAACGCCCGTTGTCAAAGAGCGCGTCGACCGCCTGTTGAAGCATCCGCTTCTCGTTTTGGATGATGACCTCCGGCGCGTTGAGGTCGACCAGCTTCTTGAGCCGGCTGTTCCGGTTGATGATGCGCCGATAGAGGTCATTCAGGTCGCTCGTGGCAAAGTTGCCGCTGTCCAACAGCACCAAAGGCCTCAGGTCCGGCGGGATGACCGGCACCACGTCCAGCACCATCCACGAAGGCTCGTTGGGCGACGCGCGAAGCGCCTCCACGATCTTGAGGCGCTTGGCCAGATCCTTCTCCTTCTGCTTGCTCCCCGTGCTGGCAAGATCCTCCCGAAGCTGCAACGCCAGATCATCCAGATTGAGACGAGCGAGCAGTTCCTTGACCGCTTCGGCACCCATCATCGCGGTGAAGGAATGTCCGTAACTCTCCAGCGCGGCGCGATACTCCTCTTCGGTCAA
Organism: Planctomycetota bacterium; assembly: GCA_022563055.1. Next base: position 2,110 of record JADFOB010000167.1, on the reverse strand, counting down.
TAGCTGCTTGTCTTTGAGCGGTGTGTCACCCGGATCGACGACAATGTAATCCTGGAAGTAGACGACCTTCTCCAGACTGGCTGTCTTGATGTCCAGAAGCGCGCCGAGGCGAGAGGGCATCGCCTTGAAAAACCAGATGTGCACGACCGGTGCCGCCAGGTTGATGTGTCCCATCCGCTTGCGCCGAACACGCGAGTGTGTCACCTTGACACCGCAGCGGTCACAGATAATGCCCTTGTGCTTGGTGCCCTTGAACTTCCCGCAGGCACACTCCCAGTCCCGCTCGGGTCCGAAGATGCGCTCGCAGAACAGACCGTCCTTCTCCGGACGATAGGTCCGGTAGTTGATCGTCTCGGGTTTTTTCACCTCGCCAAAGGACCAACTGCGAATGTCGTTCGGCGACGCCAACGAGATGTGCACGCGGCTGAAGTCGTTCACCCGGTCATAGATATTATCTTGCATCGGCGGTGCATCCCCTAATCGCAAGCGTTTTTGATGCCCACAAACCCGTCACGGCGCGGCGCCCGCGGAGCCGTGATCCTCACCACAGTCATCCTCACCACGGTCATCCTCAGCCTACCTGGCCCGCCGCGGCTACGCTGGAGGCAAGCTCCGGCGCCGCGGTCACAAGCTCCATGACCGTCAGTCCGGGCCTCTTTCGAAACCCGAGTTCCTCGCAGAAGTCCACCTCGGTACCGTAGGCCAGCGCGTCGATCCGCTCGACACCACTCTCTCGCAGCGCCTCGATGACACGTCGGGCCATCTCCTTGGCAATACCCGCGGAATCGTGCTCAATCCGGCCATCCGTGTGCGTCACGCAACCCGGACCCTGATAGGCGGGATCAAGCTTGCACTCCTCGAGCCGACCGGACAGGCCATCGGTCACGCCGCGCGCCAGACCGATCAACTCTCCATTTTTCCGCGCCGTCACCATACAAAAGGTGTTGTCGATCATCCGCCGCAGCTTGGTCCGCTCCCGCGTCGTCTCATGGCATTGGCGCTGATAGAACTCCAATAGTTCGTCCGGGGTCACGTCCGCCGCCGTCTCGAATTCAATGTCGCAAAGCTCCATGTCAGATCTCCCAAGTTCGTGCTGCGATCCCGGTTGTGATTCGGGCTCCAGGCGGCAGATGTCGCCCGGCGCCGTCGAGGTCGGTCCTAACCGACCTGCCGTTTATCCAGTGTGATGTTCAAACATAGACCGCGGATCTCATTGCAAAGGACGTCGAACGATACGGGTGTTCCCGCTTCCAGGGTATTCCTGCCCTTGACCATCGCCTCGTAAATCTTGGTGCGACCCTCGACGTCGTCGCTCTTGACGGTCAGCAACTCCTGGAGCACATAGGCGGCGCCGTAGGCCTCCAGACCCCATACCTCCATCTCGCCGAAGCGCTGTCCACCGGTTCGCGCCTTGCCCCCGAGCGGTTGCTGCGTAATCAAGCTATAGGGTCCGGTCGAGCGCGCATGAATCTTGTCATCCACGAGGTGGTGCAGCTTCATCATGTAGATGTAGCCGACGGTTACGGGAAGATCGAAGTACTCCCCCGTGCGCCCGTCACACAGGCGGATCTTCCCGCCATAGGGCATCTGGGAAAAATGCGTACGGTTCCTGCCGGCGTTGGCCACCACCTCCGTGTCTTGAGCCTGTTTCTTGGCAAACTGATTGGCCTCCCGCACCGCCGCGTGGATCTCCGACTCGGTAGCGCCGTCAAAAACCGGCGTCACCGCCTGGAAACCCAGCACCTGTGCCGCCCACCCGAGGTGCGTTTCCAGAATCTGCCCCACATTCATACGAGAGGGCACACCGAGCGGATTCAAGAGGATGTCGACGGGCGTTCCGTCATCCAGAAACGGCATGTCCTCTTCCGGAACGATTCGAGCGATCACACCCTTGTTCCCGTGGCGACCCGCCATCTTGTCCCCGACGGAGATGTGGCGCTTTGTCGCGACGTAGACCTTGACCATTTCGAGCACGCCCGAGGGAAGCTCGTCGCCACGCTTCATCTGAGCCACTTTGCGGTCCCGCTCCTCCTCGAGCTCGGCGAGGCGAGGCCAATACTTATCCGTGAGCTTGAGGCAGGCATCGCGGCTCGAGGCGGGTTTCACCCAT
>JADFOB010000166.1 GCA_022563055.1 Planctomycetota bacterium | reverse complement strand
TGCCCAAGCTCAAAGGCGTGCCTGGGTTGACCGCCTGCCACCTCGGTCGTCCTACGGCCGCCACGGGGGGCGGGCGCTACCCTATAGTAAAACTTTGCTCTGCATCAACATGGCGTATGTTCGTTCCAGCCCGCGGGCATGATGATACGCACGGCGGCGGGGGCGACCTCGATGGTGGCGGGCGTGCGTGCGATTCGTTCGCCGTCAGCCCACAACTCCGTGACTTCCAGCGCGTCAATGTGCAACTTCCGGGTCTTGACGAACCGGACTTCGGGTTCTTGGCTGTGCCGCCCTCGGACGACCTTGGGTAGAAGTGTCACCATTCGACGTTTCGAGACGTGGTCAATCACGCAGAGATCAAGCAGCCCGTCGTCGGGCACAGCCTCCGGTGCAATTCGGATGGCACCGCCATAGGACGAGGTGTTGGCGGTCGAGGCTACGAACACCGAGTGTTCGATCACGCCGAAGTCACCTTCGATTCTAAGCGCGCGCCCCCGATACCGGCCCAGCACACGTAGCGTACCATAGAGGTACGCGATCGTTCCTTTGAGCGGCATCTTCATCCCGTCGACGTAGCTGCTGATGTCCGCATCGACACCGACGGTGACGACCGTACAAAAGTACCGGCCGTTCACGCGGCCAAGATCGATCGGGCGGGCAGCGCCGTTGCAGAGTGTCTCCGTGATCATTCGAGGATCGGGCGTGACACCAAGGGCTCGCGCGAAGTCGTTGCAGCGTCCCGCCGGCGCGAGCCCCAATCGCGGGCACGCCGTACCAAGCTCGGCTCGCAGTGACGCCAAGGCGTCTGCGACCTCCTGGATCGTTCCGTCACCGCCACACGCTACCACGCATCCGGGACGTAGATCCCGGTTCAGACAGGCTCGCCGTGTGGCCACACCGGCGTCGCCGCTGCCGGTTGTATGGTGGATCGTGGCGCGCACGCCGCGCTGCTGCAGGAGGGACGCAACCGCCTCGGCTTTGCGCAGTCCACGTCCCCGGTCGGCAGCCGGGTTGACGACGATAAGCATGGAGCCGTCTTGCGCCATCACCGAAGTCTTATCCCTCGGGCCCAACGGTTGGGAGCCTCTGTTGCAATCCGGATCTCGTTTCTTCCATGCCGCGACTCGGCGCGAAGTTTTGGGAACCCTTTAGTGCTTTGTCAGTCGTATGTTGATGGGCGTCTCGCGCGCGCTCCCTTACGGTCGCGGTTCGGATCAGGCTACGCCTCACCAGTCCGTCCCCCACCCTTCGCCCAAGGCTAACGATGGGGCACCCGCCACTGACCCGAGCCCCAAGCGCAAGCCGGGGTTGCGCACCGGTCGCTTGCGCTCGCGGCTCGGAAAGAATGGCGCACATGCGCACCGCGATTTACAGCACATCGCACATGATGAACGGCGGGCAGTGGAAGTAGCAGACCTTGGCATTGTGCCCGACGACATCCCTGGCCATCCCCAGCGCCGCATCAAACGACGGAGCCACATCGCAGTCGACACGACGGGCGGCTAGCGCACTGGTGGGGTTCACCGAAATAACCTTTCCCACGTGCTCGGCACCATGGGCGCACCAGTACCACATGTAAAACGGATGCACACCGTGATACGCATAGGATCGGCGGTAGAGGTCGATGTACCGTTCATTCTGGGCGTAGGACTTCTCGAACCGCTGCTCGAGCTCTTTGGCATCCGTCGTCTGGGGCAGCAGATCCTCGAAGAAGTCGTAATACGATGGATGGTGCACCATGTGGAACTTGTTCTCCATCGGGTGCAGCAGGATCATGACGCCGCCCTTGCGGATGTAGGGCTTGTTGCGATACATGTTGAAAAAATAGCCGAGGCCCATCGTGCGGGCGAGAATCGGGTTGAGAATCGAGTTCACGTTGTAGGGGCCAAGCGACGGCAACCCGATGATGGCGATGTCATACTGCTCGGGCACTTTGACGAGCTGCTGTTGATCGAGCTTGGCCAGCGTCTTGGCGTGGACAGCCTCGGTCTCGCCCGCGTTGACGCCGAGCAGACCGTACGCGGCGGGCAATGCGTTGTACGCCATTCGGCGAAGCGGTCCGGGAAGCGCCTTGAGCAGAAGACGTCCACACTGGTAGTTCAGGTGGTCGCCGATGTGCCATGTGTGTTCCGGTTTCTGCAGGAATCCCAACAGGCTGTGGAAGGTATCTCCGTTGACCGTCGTTTCGATCGTGAAGATCTTCAGATGTTTCTTCACCACGGCGCCCATGCGTTCGCAGGAATGGTGAAAGTCGCTCCGGGGAGGGTCCATGTAGCTTGAATCGTGCAGCATGGTTCGGGCATTGTGATGGTGTCGCACGGAGTTGTAGGTGGCCAATCCGACCGGTACCGATTTGTGTCCGCCGTCCATCGTCACCAGGTTGATGTTCACATAGATCAGCAGGTCGGATTCGACCGCTCGCCGGTTGAGTTCGACATCCTCGCCCTCGCTCGTCTTGCCCAGATGGGTGATGCCGTCGGGATCCTCGGCGTCGTGGTTATAGAGCCTGTCGGGCCAAAACCGCTTGAAAATGCGGGCGCCGACGAAATGCTTCAACTCCCTCGGCGTACAGCGGCGATGCAGGCAGATCGCGCAGATCAACTCGATGTCGGTGACGCCCGCGCGGTCCAGACGCTCGACGACCGCCTCGATGACCGTCTGCCGAATGTCCGGTTTGGGCATGCCCGGCAGTGGCAGCGAGATGTCGTCGAAGGCAATCGTGACGGCCATACCCGGTTTGAGATGCGCGTCCAGCGGTTCGGTTCCCTCCGGGTGGTCCAGTGCGTGGTTGACGGCTTCGCGCCGATCCGCAATCGGCTCCAGCGGAGGAATGCGGCAGATCACGCTGGTGCCGACCGGTAATCTGTGACGCTCGAAACCCTCGCCGCAGTGAAACAGAAAGGGCGGATCCTTGGCGGTGACAGTATGAATGTTGGGGAAACCGTTCTCGTTGGCCATGGTGTATCCGCTCTACTCGTTACCGTTAATGACGAACACCGTTTTTGCGACGCGGCTCTCGCCGGTCTTCATGGCCGACGCAAAGGCGGCACGATGATCGGACAGTTCATACGGCTGGGAGACCAAAGGTGCAAGTTTCGGACCCCACACCCGGACAAGATCGATGGCGAGGTCGAAGGTCTCTCGCTGGGAATCCTGATCGGCAAGGCGCTCGGGACCGTAGGCATAGGCTGCGTGAATCGTCAGCTCCTTGAACCACATCGGCGTCCAATCCACACCGGCGGGTATGCCCGGCATCCCGACGAGCACGAGTGTTCCGGCACTTTTCGTGAAACGCAGACCGTCGTCGATCGTGCGTGAGGAGGCCACGCAGTCGAAAGTGACGTCGGCACCACCGATGACCGTGGGTTTTCCAAGCTCGGGATCGAGCACCTCGGCGTCGAGCACGCGCGCCCAGGCATCGTAGCGTACTCTGGTGGCCCCTCGGGCATCCAGCAGAACGTCCGCGCCCAGCGCCAGCGCGTGTTCACGCTGATGGTCGTACTTCGCCACGGCTACGATGCGTGCGCGACATCCCACCGCGCGAAGAGCCGCGATCGTCAGGAGCCCGATCGCGCCGCAACCGATCACGAGCGCGGTCTCCTTTTGGGTCAACTTCACACGCAGGGCACCGTGCAATGCACAGGCGAAGGGTTCGATCAGCACGGCTGCCCGGTCGTCGATCTCATCCGGAACGCGGTATACCTGTGACTGGTGGGCGACGAGATTCTCGCCGAACCCGCCACCCGTATCCCGGCAATAGCCCGTCTGGATTCCCTTGGCGATATCCCCGCGTGTCACGTTGCGGCACAGTGCGTCGCGTCCATCCTTGCACGGTCCGCAAGGCGGATCGATGCCGCGTGCCTTGCAGCCCAGCGCGGGGTGCAGCACCACGCGATCACCCACCGACAAACCCGTGACATCGCGCCCGAGTTCGGTGACGCGCCCGACAACCTCATGCCCCATGACAAAGGGCATGGAGGTCAGAGGTGCCAAGTAAGTGCTGCCCGAGGCGCTGATCGTCGAGATATCCGAACCGCAGATGCCCGCCAGGTGCGGCGCGATGCGAAGCCATTGCTCCGTAGGGAGTTTGGGCTCCGCTATGTCGCGCAGCGCAAGGGGTGCCAATCCGGCGGCATAGCGGCGCCGAAACCGGTGGCCCAGAAGCTTGAGCAACGCATAACGCGGGATGCTCTTTCGGTACTCCAGTGCCTTCATCGTCCGTCACTCTCGCCGCGCGGGGGCAGCGTCCACCGGTGCGTCGGCCAACCGCGTGCCTTGGCGGCCCTGGCTAGAGCCTTGTCCGGATTGACCGCCACCGGGAAACCGACGGTTTCGAGCATCTCAAGATCGGCGATGCTGTCACCGTAGCCGTACGACTGCGACAGATCGATAT
>JADFOB010000165.1 GCA_022563055.1 Planctomycetota bacterium | reverse complement strand
AATCGAGGGGTCTGTAAGCGTGCATGACACTTTCGGCGGAACGGATCAGAGCCCCAAGCGTAAGCGCGGGGTTTCACCGATGCCGGCGTCGCACTAGAAAACCCGCTCGCTCACGCTCGGGGCTCTGATTGCGTTGCGTATCCGTGTAGGCGCCCCTTCCGATGTCCCGACCAGTGGGCCGCCGATTCCGTCACGGACCCTGCATGACACTTTCGGCGGTACTCATCAGAGCCCCAAGCGTAAGCGCGGGGTTTCACCGATGCCGGCGTCGCACTAGAAAACCCGCTCGCTCACGCTCGGGGCTCTGATTGCGTTGCGTATCCAAGTCGTGGGTTGTCGCGGCGAACTGCTCAGACTTCGCCGGTCGTTCGTCGATGTTATCGGAGAGTACCGGGCGTCCCTGGCGCCGGCGATGATGTCGTCATCACGTCGACAACGCCCGTCGAATTCGTCATCCCCGGGGTTGTCTTGAAAGGACTTTGACTATGAACGCTGCTGTTTTGGAAGCGATCAAGAAATCCGCCGCCGTCCCTTCCATGCCACAGGTCGTCTCGCGCTTTCTCCAGGTCATGGAGGATCCGAGTTTCGGGTATGAAGATCTGGTGAAAGTGCTTTCGGGCGATCCGGGAACGGTCAGCGAAATCCTCCGCCTCGTGAACTCCGCCCTGTTTGGGGTTCAAAACAAGGTCGTTTCGCTTCGTCAGGCGCTCACCCTGTTAGGGCCCAAGCGCACGCGGTCGTTGGTCCTGGGACGCTATCTCGTGGATACCCTCTCGGAGGGTTCCGTGTCCGGGCTTGATATGAGCTACTTCTGGCGTCGATCGCTGGCTGCCTCCGTGGTCGCCTCGCGGTTTGCCGAGCGGCTGTTGCCTCGTCACCGAGATGAGACGTTTATCGCGGCTCTACTGGCTGACATCGGCGTGCCGATCCTTGCCGAGGCCATGCCCGAAAGCTACGAGAAGATCCTATTGCTATACGCTCCGCACGGTGCACGCCTTACGCCCCAGAAGGAGCAGGACGCGGTCGGTGTAACGCATGGCGAGGTGTCAGCCATGGTGCTGAACCACTGGCGTCTTCCGGGGACCATTGTTGACGCGGTCAATTTGCAGCATTCCGAGGCGCCGGGTGAAGGTGACGTTGCTACGATTGCGCGAATCCTCAACGCGTCGGATCGCATTGCGAAGCTGCTGTGCGAGGTGACCGGCGCCGAGCATATCACGACGGTCTGCACGGAGGCGACCGAGCTGGTCGGCTTGGACATGACGACATTGGTCGAGCTTCTCCCCACCATCGAGTCGGACATTGAGGACTTGGCCGAGGTACTTCGCATCGATGTGATCCCCAGCAGCGTCTATTCCCTGTTTGCCAAGGCGGTTCAGGAGAGGCTCGTTGTACCGACCAGCCCCTGACGTCTGGGCAGGGTGGCCCAAGCCTCCTAAGTCCGTCGCGAGGCGTAAAACAAAGGCTGACCCCGTATGTGGGACCGGTACCGGGGCGTCCGGTAAGATCCCGCCTGAAAGTGTCGAGGCGAGAGGGGTCGGCACAGCGTGAGATCGTCGAGCGACCCGCACACATCCGAGACATCACACAGTCCTATTCTGGGGTCCGAATGTACTAAAGGGCGGTTATCGGCGCGACGATGGTTTGAGTTGTGAAGCAGCCGGGGCTCCGGTCGCTTGTCCGACTGCCGGCGGTGATTGCACGGATTTCGTGGGGCGGTCGGGTTCTTACGCTACGAGGGGGACGCCACACAGCGCAGCGGATGTTCAGCCGGAAGCGTGGTGGCGTCCCGGACGGTTCGATCGGTCGGATATGAGCGTGTCGCCGCCTTAGGGGTTTGGGCGGCACAGCTCCCCAGGGGCCAACCGCAACAGTTGCCGATTCAGGGGGCGACGCGGGCACGGCTCCGAAGAATGCCATAGGAGGCACGACCTGTTATGAGTCGGATTAACACAAATGTTCAATCGCTGATCGCCCGGCGCGCGTTGAATATCAACAATACGGCATTGAACAGGTCGCTCGAACGACTCAGCACGGGTCTTCGAATCAACTCGGGAAGGGACGATCCCGCCGGGTTGATCGCCTCAGAAACACTGCGTTCGAGTATGCGCGCCATCAGCACCGCCATCGACAACGCCAACCGTGCGGACACGATCATCGCGGTGGCTGAGGGCGGTCTTCAGGAAGTAAGCTCCCTGTTGCTCGAGCTCGAGAGCCTCGTCGACCAGGCCGCTAACGAGGCGGGGTTGACCGCAGCGGAAGTGGCCGCCAATCAGTCGCAGATCGATTCCATCTTGATATCGATCAACCGGTTGGCCGAGGCGACCGCGTTTGGCGACACGAAACTGCTCAACGGTACCTTCGACTTCACGACGTCCGGCGTGAACATCAACGAGCCCACGGGTGCAACGCTCGATCATCTTGATAACGTCAGAATCAACTCCGCGAAGATCGCTAACGGCGCGTTCCGCCAGATCAACATATCGAGGCTTACAGCTTCCACGCAGGCGTTAGCGAGCGGTGTGCTCGGTGGAACCACGACGAGCTCCACGACCGATCGGAACGGAACCCTCGGCAAGGAGACGACGCTTAACATACGTGGGATCCACGGAGCCGCGCTGCTGAGCTTTGCATCGGGTACGACGGCCGCCACCATCGTTGCCGCGATCAACGATCGTTCTGCTCTGACCGGCGTGGCCGCCTCCGCGTTTGCCGGTTCGACCGGAAGCGGTCCGGCGAGCCTCAGCTTCTCCAGCACGACCTTCGGTACCGACGCCTTCGTCGCGGTGACCGTGGTCAATGATCCCAACGCGGGCACCGCCGTCGGCAACTCGATCGGTGTCAACACCTCCAAGGCGACGGGTACCAATGGGACATTCACCATCAACGGCACCAGCGCCATCGTTCAGGGGCTCGAGGCGTCCGTGCAGGCCGGCGACCTGGCGCTCAATCTGACGCTCTCTTCCGCGTTCGGTGGTGGAACCAGCAGCGAGACTTCGACGAGTTTTGAGATCACCGGCGGCGGAGCGAACTTCTCGATATCGCCGACGGTCGGCCTATCCGGGTTGGAATCGGTCGGAATCGCCGAAGTGTCAACCACGAAGCTCGGCGACTCTGTCGATGGGTTCATCTCGGAGCTCGGGTCGGGGCTCACCAACGATCTGGCGAGCGGGAACTTTACCGTCGCGCAACGCATCGTTCGCAGCGCCATCAGCCAAGTGGCGAGCCTGCGAGGACGTCTCGGTGGGTTCCAGAAGAACACGCTGGTCACAACGGTGAATTCGCTCAGGGTCGCTTTGGAGAACGTGACGGCGGCGGAGAGTGCGATCCGCGATGCCGACTTTGCCGTCGAGACGTCCGCCCTGACGAGGGCTCAGATTCTGGTCAGCGCCGGAACGTCGACGCTGCGGCTTGCCAACGCCCAGCCGCAAAACGTACTGTCGCTACTGAGCTAAACGACCGTACGCATTTACGCGCAAGCTTTGGCAGCAAGGAGCGCGAGCGGTCCCGGCGAGCGGGGGCTCAACCCCGCGCTGGCGCTTGGGGCTCGGATCCGTGGCGCGGCGCTGCGCGGCCACATGGCCTTGACCATTCACATCTGACACCGGCTGCATCACCATCCCGGCAAGAACGTCGGAGAAAATTGCGCACGTCCGCTAAAGGCGCGTGCTTACTTCGTCGACAAGGCGAATAGCGCAGTGATCCGCCCACCTGTGCGTGATCTACGGGCTACGTCGCTTCGTGGATGGTTGTGGGTGTGATCGGTTGCGTGACCCTGGCACAAGGTAGTGCCTCGGTCTGCCGACGAGGCGGATCCTCGAAGGCAAAACTCGTCAAGGATGGCGAAATGTCCCGCATCAACAGCAACGTACCGGCCCTTCGCGCGATCCATCAACTCAGCGTCAACAACACCGATCTGAACCTGCGCCTCGAGCGCCTCGCCACCGGTCTGCGCATCAATCGCGGTGCGGATGATCCGGCCGGTCTGATCGCTTCGGAGGGGCTTCGCAACGAGATCCGCAGCATCGGCCAGGCGATCGACAACTCGACCCGGGCGATCAATGTCATCTCGACCGCGGAAGGCGCGCTCAACGAAGTCTCGGCGCTGCTGCTTGAGTTGCAGGATCTGTTGGTGGCAAGCGCTAACGACGGTGGGCTCACGGCTGACGAGATCAGCGCCAATCAGCTCGAGATCGATTCGCTGCTCTCGAGCATTGATCGGATTTCGAACACAACTACGTTCGCCGGTGAGAAGCTGCTCGATGGCAGCCGCGCGTACACCGTCTCGTCCATTGTGAACACCCAAATCGCAACGCTTTCCGTCTTTGCCGCACAGATTCCCCAAGGCGGCACTCGCGACGTGACGGTGCTCGGGACCGTATCGGCGCAGACCGCCCAGGTCGCGCTCATCGGTGC
>JADFOB010000164.1 GCA_022563055.1 Planctomycetota bacterium | reverse complement strand
GGGGCGGCGGCGTCAAACCAGCGATGTGGCTGCGCACCGCGCCGAGCATTTCACCCAAACCGCGCATCGCCCCCACCGATTCCGCGACACTTCTGAAAAGAAACGCCAGCCCGGTTCGCGGCCCGAAGTAACCCATCAGATCCCGGCGATCCAAGGGCGGATTGGAACCGTGGAAGTAACGCCGGGCCTTGGCGATCTGGCCCCGCGACATGAGATAGAGCGGGTAGATCATGTAGCCGGCATACTCCCGAAGTAACCCAACCCGCGCGCGCTTGCCTGTCCGATCGGTCACCGACCCGAAATCCATAAAGACCGGCACGCCGTGTCGGAAGGCGATGTTCCACAAGTGAGCGTCCTGCAGGCTAAAGCCGGACTTGGCCAGTTCTATATGAATGTCACAGTGACGCAGGGCGGCTTCGTAAAACATCCGCGACGACCAGGCGTACGGCTCGATCAGTGGGTCAATGATCTCATGCTCCAGAATCGTGGTCGCCTCCGTCATGCGGAGGTCGGCTATCCGGGTTTTCACCAGGCCGGTACTGAGGACGGCGGTATGGGACACCGTGTCGAGCAGCCTCCGATAGAACCCCTCGTCGAACAACCACATCGCCCGATAGAGCCTGCCATCCAGGCGAAAGAGTCGCCCGTTGGGATCCATCAACGAGTTGTCCAACCAGTTCACACGCCCGCTTATCGCTTCGGGCGTACAGGCGTTTCCAGGATGAGCCGGTGAGGCAACGTCACGTTCACCTCCCGGCGCCGCGGCAGGAATCTCACATGTGCCAACCTCCCGGACCACTGCATCCACCTCCATGCGTCAACCGACCATCTGGGCAACCACACCACCACCGCCCTGTGATCGAGGCGGTTGTCGTCGTGCGCGGGGCGCATCCATGGCGTGCCCGGAGCAAGCGGTGACCCGCGGTATCCACAACTTCGATTATCGGACGAATTTGACTACGACTGAACCCCGATTGCGGTAGGGCTAACGTTCCCAAGCTGTCCACGAGAATTCATCTCGCTCGTCGGCAGCCTCTTATGGATGAACGACAGCAGATCACGAACCAGCGCGTCGTACGTGAATCGTTCAAGGACGGTCTTTCGCATCGAATTGGCAATTTCTTCTCGCGTCTCCGCGTCCTGGAGATAGTGATCCGCCATCCGGGCGAACTCGTCGGCGGACCGGAAGACAACGTCGTCATATCGATCGAAGACGGCACGGGCTACCAGACGGAAGTCACCGGCGGCTAGGGCGCGCAACCGATCCAGTTCCCCCGGATGGATGAGGACGGTATCGCACGCGCCGGTTTCGCCGTGGAGTTCCTGAAGATCCCTCCAGGCCTGGGTCAAGATTGGATAATCCTCCGCGCAATACGCCATGTTGGTTTGAATGTCGTATTGCTCCACTACCTCCAGCAACGTTTGCGTCACTTCCCGGATGGTGTCGGTCGGGCAATACCGAATCAGGAAGAACCCGCCGGCTGCCAGCCCGTCCAGCAATCGCTGATGGATCGCTCCGTAGCTTGTAATCTGGAGGTTGATGCTGCTGGCCTGGTAGATTGCACGGAGTTCTTCCCCGTTTTTCGCAAAGCCACGGGCGTACTTGGCAAAGCGCGGGTGCTCCTCCCATCCGTTTCCGTAGAGATGCAGTGTGCGACCGGAACGATCGCAATAATCCGCCACCCACTCCATGGCTGTCTGCCGGTACATCAACTCCGTCAGCGGATGGATGTAGAATCGCGTCATCGCATCCTTGATTTGCAGCGTGGGGAGCGACACGCCGATTTCCTGCTGCATCTTCTCGAGCAGCGTCATCGCCGACCGGACACCGGCGGTGCCCGGCCGCTCGATCATCTCGCGCTCGATCGCCTGGAAGAGATGTTCCGCCAACAGGCGCACGTCGTCGGTGTCGGGAAGCATCTTGAGCCGCTCAGCGTGGAAAACGCGCGGCAGCTTGGACTGGTTACTGACAAAGGAGATGTCGCATCGATAGGGCGCGAGCTTGGGGTCGCTCAGTCGCTCGGCGCTGTAGAGGCGATCATTCGTCGCCATGGTCCAGCGCATGCCCTGGTCGCTGGGGTAATCGTAGTGGCGGACAAACTGATCCACCTCGGGTGCGATGCAATAATCCAGAGGCCCCAACGATTGACCCGCCCGCTTGGACATCAGATTGGGAAGCTGGTCCTGGATCCAGCACACAAACGGTACGTTGGCGGGCAGGGTGTTTGGAAATTCGTAGCGAAGATGGTCGATCACGAAGATGAGGTCGGGTTTCAAGGCTGCGACAGCCTGAGCGTTTCGGTTCGATGGAAGCAGATCGTGGTCGTTTTGCTCGATGAGCAGCTCAAACCGGTGCCCGAGTCGCTCGAAAGCCGCCTTGCAATCACGCATCGAATACTGCAGGTAGGTCGTGAACCGGCTGGTGAAACCCAGCACACGAAGGGGTTGGCCACTTTCGAATCGCCGCTTCCAATGGTCGTCCGGCAACGACGCATAATACCCCTCGACGCCGGCGAAAGTCTCCAGCGCTTCTTTTGCTCGCGATTCACCTTGCGATCGGATCGCGTCGCAGGCTTGTTGGAACGGCAACCACGATGGCGAGCGACCACAGAGCAGGAATTCCGGCAGCGTCCGATCCTGCCGCCGCTGCAGAAAGTCCAACAGCTCATCCGCCGCGTTCGACCCGACAAACAGAGAAACACGCTCGTCGCAGTACCGATCGATCGATTCGCTGATAAACAGCGTGACGCCCAGCAACAGTGGATCAGGCTCGATCAGGTAGATTCGCGGAGAGAAGGTCAGGAACATCTTTTCCGTACCTTCGTACACGCGATCGAGCAGCAGACCGAACCGATCCGCCATGACCAGATAGGGACCGCAAAAGAGCGCCGCCGGGTCGTGCCCTAGCTGCACCTCCGCTGCGAGCTTCTTGGCATTGCGCAGATCGGGGAGCCAGCGCCGAACTACACCCCGGACTCCTGCCCCCGCTCCCTCCCGGACGCGAGTCGCCACCTGCCATTGATCGTCCGACGTTCGGTACAGCTCGAGCGTTCGCGGAATCGACCGAAAGACTTTGTCGTGGACGCGCAAGGAGGGATACCGCTCGTACAACCTTGCGACGTTGCCGTCGAAACGCTTCTGCAACGAACTCCACGCCACCCGTCCGGACGGAGTTCGAGCAATCCGCTCGGCAATCGCGCGGCCCTCAGGGGTCGCACCGAGACCACCGCCGGGGCTGGTGGCCAGGTCGCGGGCGGGACCGATCAGACCCAGAGCGGCGTACGCACGACAAGCCAGCAGTGCAACAGCGGCATCGTCCGGGTTGTTTTCAAGGTGGGCGAGCGCGCCGCTCAGGATCAAATACTGGTCGCCGCGCTTAGAGAGATCCAGCAGCGTCGACCCCGCCGCCCCAACGTTCGGTGAGGTCGAGTCAGGACTCCGGTCGGAACTCGGGTCACAGCTCGGCTCACAACTCGGGTCATGGGAGGTCATGCGTGGAGCCCCGTCCTGGTTCCAGCCGGTCCAACTACTGGTCGATCACCAACCCGGCGTACCTGGATATCGTCACGCCATGGACCGCCGGATAAGGCAAAATCGACGTCCGCGTGATCTCCTCCGTTAGTGCGTACCACCGGGTGGGTGCGGTAGGGAGCACCGCATGTTTGTGCTCGATTCCGAGCCCCGAGCGTAAGCGACGGGTCTGCGTAGGCACCACCGCGCTGGCGCTTGGGGCTTGGATCCAGCCTTCGGTTCGTCCATCTGCGTCACCCGGGCGCTAAACACGTACCCTTTTGTGACGAGGGGGCGGGGGCTGGATGACATGACAAGCTTCGACGTTGGCGTGTGCATCATCGTATTCATGTCGTTTACTTGGCTATCGATGTGGCCATACTCGGACTGTCCGGATGCACGTTGAAGGTTCGTGTGTTCTCAAATGGTAACCGTTCACGGGGTAGCCGGCGGTGTTCCAAGTCCGGTAGGGACGGCACGAGAATAGCCCAGCTTGGATGCCTGGGTTTGGCGAGGTTTATGATCCTCTTTGGAGTCCCGTCGGGACGACTGGGGGAACGCGTGGGCGAACGCCTCAAGCGTCCCTACGGGACTTTCGTCGTGGGGCGGGTTCCAAAACCCGGCGTTAAAACGCCGGGGTATTCTCGAATGTCCCTCCGGGACAGGTCTTGGCCCGTGAACGAGCACCAAGAATCGTAGCGTCGTCACCGCAATCTCCCAGCGACCGTCTCCTTGGGCAAGACAAAGCATTCCTTGTTCTACGCCTCTTGTGCACCGCCCCCCCATGCGGGCAGGATGCGCAACGGGCTGCTACCCCACCGCTACGATCACCCGCGATTCCCATGACCCGCGCCCGCTCCAGGTACTCTTGTGCAGACCATACGAACAGGACACCATTCGGGCACATGACGGATTGCCAATTGTGCCG
>JADFOB010000163.1 GCA_022563055.1 Planctomycetota bacterium | reverse complement strand
GGCGCCGGCTTTGAGGTCAGCGCGGAAGGCGCCGGTCACGAGGGGACGTTGATCCTGACGGATCCCATCCGTACTCGATTCGCCGACGGTAGCCCGGATCGGGATTACGTGACGCACACACGCGACGGGGTCGACGCGACCGTGGAGGCTTGGGATCTACTCGTCGGATCGGCCGAGTATCACCTGCGATGGCAGGCGCCGTGGGTCGACGCGGCGCGGATCAACTTGTACGTCTCAGCGCTGGCCATCGACGACTCGGGATTCTACGAAGGTGACCGGTACTACTCCGCCTACGGGTCAAGCGTCTACGCGCTGCCGGGCGATGCAGACGGCGATGCGGACGTGGACCTGCGAGATGTCGCCGCGCTGCAGTTATGTTTCAGCGGCAGCGGACCGACCATCCCAGAGGGATGCGAGTACCTGGATTCCGACAGTGACGGCAAAGTGACACTCGCGGACGCGGCGGATGTCCTGCTGAACATGACCGGTCCGACCGCGGAGGTGCCCGCGGGATACGTGATGGCCGACGCCATCCGCGGAGGTGCCCTCTACGACAAGTGGTGGAAGGTCACTCGCGCTGTGGAACCGACCCAAGACCATCCGCTGTGGGCGCTGCGGCCCGACCAGACCTCGAACACGCGCAGCGGTGGGGCTACATGGCGGTGCAAGGAATGCCACGGGTGGGACTACAAAGGCGTCGACGGCGACTATGGTACCTACGGCGTCGACAGCCACCGAACCGGATTCCCCGGCGTCTTCGATACCGCCGTTGGGGCTCAAGAACTCTTCGACTTGCTCAAGAACGACGACGCCCAGACGGCGATGGGCCATAGCTACGGGGATGCCGGACTTGGCGATGACGACATCTGGGATCTCGTGCGGATGACGCTCGAAGGTGTCGTCGACACCGATGAAACCATCGATCCAAGCGGGCTCTTTACCGGCAGCCAGTCCCTCGGGGACTTCTTCTACCAGGACAGATGCCGGCACTGCCACGGCGCGGACGGACGGAATCTCAACTTCGGCTTACCGGAGGATCCGGTCTACCTGGGTACGGTCGCAAACGACAACCCATGGGAGTTTCTGCATAAAGTCCGGTATGGGCATCCCGGTTCCGCCATGGGACCGGCCGAGATTATCGGGTGGAGCGTCGAAACCTCCGCCGACGTCGGCACCTTCTCCCAAACGCTCCCGACCGAGTAGTGCTCGGCCAATCTTGAAACTGCGCGTTGCCCATTGGGAGGGCGAGCCTCCCGCTGTGATATCCGATGATCTCACGCGCCGTGTAGTCCCGCTCGCTCGCGTGCGCTTGCCCTTTCGCTCCGAACCCTACAATATCGCCGCGACGGAACGAACGGCGGCGTGTCGGTTGGCTCGTCGTGGTGGGTTCGTGATCATAACTTCCTGGTAGGAGTGGGCATGTCCGAGGCGTCGTTCGTTCATTTGCACGTTCACACGCATTACAGCCTGCTGGACGGTGCGACGCGCATCGAGGCGCTCGTCCAGCGAGCCCGCGCGGACAACATGCCCGCGGTCGCCATCACCGACCACGGCAACATGTTCGGTGCGATCGAGTTCTATGAGGCTGCCCGAAAGGCCGGCGTCAAACCGATCATCGGATGCGAAACCTACATGGCATCGGGCGACAGGAGAAGCAAGGATCGCGACGGGATCAAGGAATCCTACCATCTACTGCTTCTGGCGATGAACCGACAGGGGTACCACAACCTGCTGCGCCTGGCGTCCATCGGATACACCGAGGGGTTCTACCGCAAGCCACGGATCGACAAGGAGGTGCTGCGGGAGTTCTCCGACGGGCTCCTGTGTACGAGCACTTGCCTCGGCGGCGAAGTACCACAGGCGCTGCTCAACCAGGATCGCAAAAAAGCCGAAGCGGTGGCCAAGACCTACCTGGAAATCTTCGGACCCGACAGGTTCTTCATCGAGCTGCAGGATCACGGCATGCCCGAGCAGCGCATGACCAACCCCGAGCTCCTCGACCTGGCCAACCGGCTCGGCGTCGCCGCCATCGCCACCAACGACGTACACTATCTCGAGCACGCCGACGTGGAAGCCCACGACGTGCTCTGCTGCATCAACACGGGATCGCTGCTGAGTGACGAGGATCGGTTCAAGTTCCCATCCGACCAGTTCTATTTTAAGTCCGCCGAGGAAATGTCCGCGCTCTTCGCCGACTGCCCGGACGTCGTGAAGAATACGCTGCACGTAGCCGACCTGTGCAACCTGGAGCTGGACCTGACCCAGCGCCACGCGCCGGTCTACCGCGTCCCTGACGACATCAAAGACGAAGCCGGGCAGGCGATCGACGACGCCACCTACCTGCGTCGCCTCGTCTACGATGGGGCAGCCGATCGGTACGGTTCGCTCACGCCGGAGTTGAAAGAGCGGATCGATTACGAACTCGAAGTCATTTGCAGCAAGGGTTTTGCCAGCTATTTCCTGATTGTCTGGGACTGCGTTCACTACGCCAAAGAGCAGGGGATTCCGATCGGCGCCAGGGGCAGCGGATGCAGTTCCGTTGTCTCTTACTGTCTCTACATCAGCGCGCCCGACCCGATTCGCTACGAGCTCTACTTCGAGCGATTCATGGATCCCGACCGCGACGAGATGCCGGACATCGATCTGGACATCTGCCAGATCGGCCGGGCGGACGTGATCGACTACGTCCGCCGGAAGTATGGACACGTCGCGCAGATCATCACCTTCGGAACGCTCAAAGCCAAGGCGGTCGTCAAGGACGTGTCGCGCGTGCTGGGGCTCGGTTTCAACGAGGCCAACGAGCTCACGAAACTCATCCCCAACGAACTCAAGATGACGCTCGACAAGGCACTCGCCAAGGAACCCGAACTCAAGAAACGCTACGAGACGGATCCGACGGTCAAGCGCGTGATCGACATCGGACGCCGGCTCGAGGGCGTGGCTCGAAACGCCGGCGTGCACGCAGCGGGGGTCGTGGTGGCGGACCAACCCCTGACCAACTTCCTGCCGCTCTATAAGGCTGCCGGGCAGGACACCGTGGTGACACAGTTTGACGGTCCCACGGTCGAGAAGGTCGGCCTGCTCAAGATGGACTTCCTGGGGCTTCGCACGCTGACGATTCTGGAGCGGGCACGGCAGCTGGCCCAGCGCACCACCGGCGAGGCAATCGACCTTCCCAACATCGACCTCACCGACGCGAAGGTCTACGACCTGTTCGCCCGCGGTGACACCAAGGGCATCTTCCAGTTTGAGTCGGGCGGTATGCGCGACGTCATCATGCGCATGAAGCCCAACCGGATCGAGGATCTCATCGCCGCCAACGCGCTCTATCGTCCCGGTCCGATGGAATACATCCCCGACTACATCGCACGCAAACACGGAGCCAAGTGGACCACGCCGCACCCGATCATGACCGAGGTGCTCGCCGAAACCTACGGCATCATGGTCTATCAAGAGCAGGTGTCGCGCATGGTCAACCGACTTGGCGGCATCGAGCTCAACAAGGCGTTCCGGTTGGCCAAGGCCATCAGCAAGAAGAAAACCGAACAGATCGAAGCGATGCGCGAACCGTTTCTCGACGGGGCCGAGAAAAACGGCGTGAAGCGCAGCGTCGCCAACCAGGTATTCGAGGACATCCTCAAGTTCGGCGGATACGCATTCAACAAGGCGCACTCGACCGGATATGCCCTCATCGCTTTCCAAACTGCCTGGATGAAGACCTACCACCCCGTCGAGTTCATGGCTGCACTGATGACGTTCGAGATGTCCAGCACCGAGAAGGTCGCCGAGTATCGCCAAGCGTGCAAAGAGATGGGCATCAACATTCAAGCGCCCGACGTCAACCGATCGGAGTTTGACTTCGTTGTGGACGGAGCCGAAACGCCAAGTAGTGATACGAGCGATGGTTCCAAACGCCGCGGCGCGATGCGATTCGGGCTCGGGGCGATCAAAGGTGTCGGCTCCAAGGCGGTGACAGCCATTGTCAACGAGCGGGAGGCGGAGGGTTCGTACAAGGATCTGTTCGATTTCTGTGAGCGTGTGGACCTTTCAGCCGTCAATCGAGGGACGATCGAAGGATTGATCGATGCCGGGGCGTTTGACTCGACAGGTGGGATGCGTAAAGCGCTCGTCGATGTCCTCGATGGGGCGATCGCTGCCGGGCAGACTGCGCAGTCCGATCGCCGGATGGGGCAGATGTCACTCTTTGGCGGCGGGAGCGATCCAGACGAGACCCCACCTCCACAAGCCGTACTCTCCACGGCTGAGTGGTCGGAGGCGGACATGCTCGCCCGCGAGAAAGCGGTTCTGGGTTTCTACATCACTCGTCATCCGCTCGCCAAACACGAGCCGCTCCTAAGAGCGTGCGCCACGGCCACCACAGCCGATCTCGCCCGCTTCGAAGATGGTCGCGAAGTGGTGCTGGGCGGGATGGTCGCGAACCT
>JADFOB010000162.1 GCA_022563055.1 Planctomycetota bacterium | reverse complement strand
CGATGCTGATCGCTCCTCGGTCGGTCGCCTCAGCAAGCGAGCGAGCCATCGCAAGCGTACCTCGATCGAAAGGGGGCGTCTCAAACACGCCCATCGGCCCGTTCCACACGATCGTCCCAGCGGTCGCGATCACCGAAGCGTATGTGTCGATGGTCGCCGGGCCAATGTCGAGGCCGATCTGATCCACCGGGATCGCATCGCCAACGACCTGCGTCGCCGCCCCTGGAGCGATCTCGCCGGCACAGACCGAATCGACGGGCAGTCGAAGCTTCTCGCCAGCCTGGGCCTCAAGCCGGCGAGCCGTGTCGAACAGATCCGGCTCCACCAGACTCTTGCCAACCTCCATCCCACCGGCTGCGAGGAAGGTATAGGCCATCGCGCCACCGATCAGGATTGTATCACACCTTTGTAGAAGGGACTCTATCGCACCCAGTTTGTCCGAGACCTTAGCGCCGCCGAGGAGGCACACGAAGGGCCGCTTGGGATCCGTCACCGCGCGACCAAGGAACTCCAGCTCTCGTTGTACAAGATAGCCGACAACGCGCGGCTTGTCCTCCATCATCCGGGGTACCGTAAGCATACTGGCATTGTCGCGGTGGCAGGTGCCGAAGGCATCGTTGACGTAAACGTCCGCCAGGTCGGCGAGCCGGCGGGCGAATGCGTCCTTGCGTTGGCGAAGGGTCGAATCCTCGGCAGCCTTCTTGTCCTTGATCGTCTCGGCGTCATGAAATCTCAGGTTTTCGAGGATGCAGACCTCGCCGTCGGCCAGCTTGGACACCGCGGCTGTGACCTTCTCGCCGACGCAGTCGTCGAGCATCTTGACCGGTCTGTCGAGCAGCTCACCGAGACGGGCCGCAACGGGTTTGAGCGTAAACCGGATGCGATCTTCCGCCCGACCCTTGGGTCGGCCCAGATGGCTCATGAGGATCAGACGACCGCCGCCGTCAAGCAGACGTTTGACCGTGGGGATCGCAGCCCTGATCCGGCGATCGTCCGTGATGCCACCGTTGGAATCGAGCGGAACGTTTAGATCCAAGCGTACGAGCACACGCTTCGAGCGAACGTCGACGTCTTCCACGGATCTCTTCATGGACCTACCGCTTGCATTACAAGTCAACGGATGGACCTTCTCCGCGCTCCGCAAATACCACGACTTATGAATACGCGCCGAGCCGCAGGCTTTAGCCTGCGCGAATTCCCGAAAGTCGCCGACGCAACGGCGATCCTGGCATCGCGCGGGCTAAAGCCCGCGGCTCGGGTAATCGTGAGACTTATGAAACACGACCCTACAGCGCCGCGACTTTGGCAATCAGGTCAGCCGTTCGGGACGCATAACCCCACTCGTTGTCGTACCAGCAGATGACCTTGACCATGTTTCCGCCCTCGGCCGGCATGGTCATCGTGCTCTTAGCGTCCACGATCGAGCTGTGAGGATTGCCTACGATATCAGTGCTGACCAGCGGATCCTCGCTGTACTCCAGGATTCCCTTGAGCTTGCCCTCCGCTGCGATCTTCAACGCGGCGTTGACCTCCTCGGCTGTAACGGACTTCTTGAGTCTCGCCACGAAGTCCACGATCGACCCGTCCACCACGGGCACGCGGAGCGCAAACCCGTTGAGCTTGCCGGCCATCTCGGGAAGCACTTTGCCAACCGCACGGGCTGCCCCGGTGGTTGTCGGAATGATGTTGACAGCCGCAGCCCGTGCACGCCGTGGATCGCTGTGGACCAGATCGCCGACGCGCTGATCGTTGGTGTAGGCGTGGATGGTGGTCATGAGTCCATCGTTCACGCCGAATTGCTCGTGCAACACCTTGACGACCGGCGCGAGGCAGTTCGTGGTGCAACTCGCGTTCGAAAAGCATTGTTGGTCGGCGGTCACCTGGTCGTCGTTGACACCGAACACAACCATCAGGTCGGTTTCATCCTTGGACGGGGCGCTGAGGACGACCTTCCTCGCGCCGGCGATGAGGTGGTCTGCGTAACCGCCCTTTTCGCTCTTACGCGTGGTGAATACGCCGGTCGATTCGAGCGCCACCTCGACACCGAGATCTTTCCAGGGCAGCTTGGCCGGTGCGCGCTCGCTGAGCACTTTCACCTCCCGCCCGTTGACAATCAGATTCTCGCCGGCGACTTCAACCGTTCCGGGAAACCGTCCGTGAACCGAATCGTACTTGAGAAGGTGCTTGAGCAATTGAACGTTGCTGAGGTCGTTGATGGCCACGACTTCGAACTCGTCTTGGCGGGCGGCCATGACCCGGAACGTCAAACGACCGATTCTTCCAAACCCGTTGATACCCACACGTACTGCCATGACTTGCTACTCCCGTTTGCCCGGTGACACATATGCGGGTGGGCACGGTATTCGCGCCACACCGCCGGCCAGGATGGCCACAATCCATCCTGTAGATCGAACCGTCACCGCGCGATGGTAAGCTACGTTTTCGGCTAGCGGTGGTCAAGAACGAGCGGCAAGCACCGAGTCGCACGGGTGCACAGCACCTCCGGCGCGCCGGGGCTGGTCGGGACATCGGAAAGGACGCCAACATGAATGCACAACGCAACCAGAGCCCCGAGCGTCAGCGAGCGGGTTCTCTGGTGCGACGCTGGCATCGGCGATTCCCCGCGCTTACGCTTGGGGCTCTGATCCGTGCCGCTGAAAGTGTCACGCTCCCGGAAACTACCCGCACGGTCCTTCCGGGACCGCCAAAGGTAATGGCATCCCGAGACCATCGGTGGTGGACGGTGGGTGCTCCTCCCAGACGCCGGGGATCGTCGTTTGGCAGCCGGGGCAGGTGGAACCGATCATGCGGTTTGACTCGACGACAAAACCGCGCCGACGAATGAGCGGATCGTTGCAGGATGGGCAGAAGGTGTGCTCGCGATCCCCCACGCCGCCATGGATGTTTCCGGGGTAGACGAACTTCAGCCCGGCCTTCTTACCGATATCGTATGCGCGGATCAGCGTCTCGGCGGGCGTGCGACCGGGCTTCGTCATCTTGTAGTCCGGACGGAAAGCCGTCACGTGCCACGGCACATCCACGGAAACGCCCGCAATGAACTCGGCAATCCCGCGAAGCTCATCGTCACTATCGTTGAAACCGGGCACGACCAGCGTCACGATCTCGACCCAGAAATCCATCTGCTTGAGCCGCTTGATCGTATCGAGCACGTTGGCCAGCACCCCGCCGAGCTTGCGATAGCTGCTGTCCTCGAAGCTCTTGAGGTCGACCTTGTAGAGGTCCACGTAGGGTCTGATGAATTCGAGCACCTCGGGCGTGGCGTTTCCGTTGCTGACGAAGCCGCAGCGAATTCCCTCCGCCTTGGCGAGCTTGAAGACCTCCACAGCCCAGTCGGCGGTGATCAAAGGCTCATTGTATGTGCTGACCATCACCGGCGCGTGATTACGCAGAGCCGCCTCGACAAGCTGCTCGGGCTTCACGAAGCGTGGGCGCGAGACGGCGGCGTCGTCGCGGAGCGTCTGGCTTGTGATCCAATTCTGGCAGTAGCCGCAGTGAAGGTCGCATCCGAGCATCCCGAATGAGAGCGCGTCACGAGCGGGAAAGGCGTGGTAGAAGGGTTTTTTCTCGATGGGATCAATCTGAAGACCCGCCACATAGCCGGCTGGAGCCCGCAGTTCGCCCTCCTCGTTGAACCGAACCCGACAGACGCCCGCCCGACCAGGCTTGATCAGGCATCGGTGCCCACAGGCTACGCAGCGAACCCGACCGTTCTTCCCGCGTAGAACCAATTCCGGGGCAGACGGCATGGTGTGGCTGCCAAGGAGTTCCTGGAGTTTGACCGAAGCGCTCATGGAGCATCTCGCAACAGAACCGGCCGTCTTGGACAGGACCGGTGCGCCCGGGAACGGACCCGTAAAGCCTCCGAGCTGCGGGCTCGAGCCCGCGCGGATTATCCAAGGCCAAGACAATCGGAGGCCTTCTCGTGCCGCATCCTTCCAGCGCTTCGATTATAGTGTAACGGGCGCGAGAAATCCGCCCCGGCGTGCAGGTCGTTGGTCAGCCTAAGGCTGAGCGTTGGATGGGTGGCCCAAGTCTTTCAGACTTGGGGGCTCGATTCGATTGGGTTACAACGGTGAGCAAGCAGTTTGGTCTCCGCCTGGAGGCAATCGTGACCCCAGGTTCAAAGAACCTGGGCCACCCATCCGTCTCTCGGCGATCTACGGCCGCCACAGGGGGCGGCCGCTACTTCTCAAACGAACTGCTATAGCTCTTCCTGTTCCTCGTCGGCTATCGTCGTAGCCGGTTGCGGAGTTGGCGGCGGCTGCCCGTTGTCGATACCAAGAAGGGTGAGCGTGTCGCGCTCGACGATGCCGCGCAGGTGTTCGCGGCGAATCGTCGGCAGGTTCGTACCGTGACACAGGTGGTTGATGCTGTAGAGCGCCTCGATGCTTTCGGAGGCCGACGTGAACGGAAACCCACTTCCGAACAGCAGCTTGT
>JADFOB010000161.1 GCA_022563055.1 Planctomycetota bacterium | reverse complement strand
CGAAGGTTGCGAACTTCTGCTGGATGTGCGGACCGAACTTCTGCGCGATGAAGAGCACGCAGGACGTCCGCGACTACGCGGCTTCCCACGGAATACCCGAGTCGGAAGCCATTCAGGTCGGCATGGCCGAGAAAGCGAAAGAATTCAAGGAAGCCGGCGGACAGGTGTACCTAAGAGCGTAAGAGCTGAATCTCAGGCCAACGGAGTTCCCCACGCGCGTACTTCCATCAATGCCGAGTGACAGTTTGGAAACATTCTGTCGGCGTCATCACGTGAGGCGACTTTCGCTCTTTGGCTCGGTTCTACGCGAGGACTTCGGAGCTGACAGTGATATCGATATGCTCGTGGAGTTTGCGCCGGGCCATACACCGGGGTTCTTCGGACTGTTTGACATGGAAGCGGAACTGTCAAGCCTTCTTGGCGGGCGGAAGGTGGACCTGCGAACGCCGGAGGATCTCAGCCGCTACTTTTGGGACGAAGTCTTGGCGACGGCACAGGTGCAATATGTCGAAGCGTGACCGGTTGTGCCTCAGGCACATCTTGGATGCGGCTCGCGAGGCCGTAGCGTTTGCAGACGGTCGTCGACGGGAGGATCTCGATCAGGTGCGCATGTTGACCCTGTCCCTGGTGCCCCTGCTGGAGATCGTCGGCGAAGCGGCAGGGGGTGTCTCCGACGAGTTACGCTCCTCCCGCCCGGACATTCCGTGGACGAAAATGGCGGCATGCGCGACCGCTTGATCCACGGCTACTTCGACGTCAATCTTGACGTAGTGTGGAGAACGGTTGCGGAGAACCTTCCTCCGCTTGTTCAACAACTGGAACGGATACTCTCAGAGCCAAGCCACTGATGCGTTGGCAGACGCGGAGTCTCAAGCATGTCAATTCTACACGGGCAGGAGTTGGACGCCAAGATCATCGAGATCGTAGCTCGCCTGCGCGCAGCGCTGTCGCCAATACGCATCGTCGGGCGGGTTCTACCCGGCGCAACTCCGACGGGCGTAGGGAGGCGGGTGAAACCCGCCCTACCTGATCTGTGCCCGGCGGGCGAGAAGCCCAGCCACGGCTGACGTATTACGAGACCCACCATCACTCATCCGTCCCCCACCCTTCGCCTACGGCGAAGTACGTGTTTAGCGGTTTTTCCGCAGAAGGACTGGGTTCGCACTGTAGCGTCCGCCCCCCGTGGCGGACGTCGGTATCCGAGCGACTCTCTCGATTCTACGGCCGCCACGGGGGGTGGCCGCTACACGCTAAACACGTACCGGGCGAAAACCCGTGGAACGCATCGCACAACCGTTCCCAAGCCCCGGAGGGGCGAAAGTCCTCTAGCCACGGGCGCAAGCCCGTGGTCAGCGGGCGGTCAAGATACCCAAGCCCCGGAGGGGCGACAGATCGGCTCACAAAAACCGTGCTGCACCGGGGATAAAACAAAATGGCGCGGGCGCCCCATCCTTCGGGTACTCCCAAAGCGTGGGGGACGGAGTCGTGAGGCGAAGGCACGGAGATCGCGGAGTAAGAATGGCGAATGTCGAATAGCGAAAGAGGAGGGAGCATACGCTCCAATATTTCCTATTTGCCATTCGCTATTCGCTCTGCTGCCCCTCCGGGGCTGCGGCGCGCCGGGATCCCCCATGGTAGCCGTAGGCAGGCGAACGCTCCACGTCGGCCAGGGGGGCCGGCGCTACAAATCCCCGGAGCCGCTATGCGCCTTGGGCGTATGTGATCACTCCAGGTCGAACAGACTGTTATCGTCACGTTTGCCGAACCAGCCGATCTGGAAACGCTCCGGTTTGGTCGGGTAGAGACCGCTCGACCACGTGTAGGTCCGAGTGCGGGCGTCGACGTGACCGTCGCACCATCCGACGTTCACCCGATTTCGATGGCGAAAGTGAATGGAGGGATCGGCCCGGAACTTGGGATAGCGCGGGTGAAACCGCGGCTCGGCGAAACTGTATTCGATCAGGTTTCGCGCGGCGAAGGCGCTATCCGTGAACATCACCGTCTCGACGGGTCGCGCGACGCGGCTGCCCACAACACCCGCCCGGTCGTTGGTGATCCGGTAATTGCCGGACGCAAGACGTCGCACCTGCACACCGATGAATGCGTTGTTGTAGCCGTACCCGCCGTTGCCGCGCTCGAACCCGCCGCTTTCCAACGCGATTTCGCCGGACGGAAACTGCGGGCACGCACGAATCCGCCCGTCGTCTCCCAGATAGGCCACCAACGGTCCGCGCGCCGAATCGAAAGGTCGGCTTGCGTGATCTCGCGTTCCATGCCAACGGTGCAGGTTACTCAACACGTTGGATGCACCGGGGCAGTAGACGCCGTTGTGATCTTCGGCGTAGTAACGATTGGCCAGCATGATCTGCTGGATGTTCGAGCTGCACACGATGCCTCTCATCTGCCCCCTGGCGGCGGCGAGGCTCGGAAGCAGTACGGAAATCAGCAGCGCGATGATAAACAGCACGACGAGCAGTTCAATCAGGGTGAACGCTCGCAGCCTCGAACGCCTCGGCGAGTCGTGTCGTGTCTCTGTCATCGCGGACCTGTCATTCGGGCGATCTGCGCGCCCGCGTCGCTCCAATCGATCCGATCGTCCCCATCGCGATCCAGCCGCCGACACGCCTCACCGGACGGCCCTATCGGATCAAAACAGTTCTGAGTGGCAGCCACATCTTTAAGATCGATGTCGCCGTCATCGTCGTGGTCGCCAAAGGGATCCGGCGCCACGTCGGACACCGCGTCAATCTCGGGAGAGACCTCCCCCAGGAAAGAGACGACGTTTACGCCATTGGTGATCCGAATGACGTCGAAACCTGGCAGATTCGCCGGCACTCCCGTGGCGGGATCAATCGCCCATGCGATATCGAAGGCATCACCGCCGCCCGAGCCGCCCGTGATTCCCGTCGAGCGCGGATCATCCGGAACCGTGTAGAACTCCTCGGGAGCCATGAGCGGATCCTCCGCGAAGCCATCCGCGTTGATATCACCAAGGATCAGCGTCGGCGAGTAGTCGGCGTACCCGAAGATACCCTCGACGTTCTCATCACCGCTTGGATTCTCGACCGTGCCCTGTCCGAACACGTCCGCCGGCAACAAGTAACCCGACGTCGTTCGCTGATCGGAGTTATCGAAGAATCCTGGTGGTTCCCACGATTGGTCTTCGGGAGGAAACGTGGGATCGAGCCAGTCGTTATCCCAGATCTGCTCGGCGTATTGCGCGGTGGGATCGGTGATGTGCGAGCCGGGGATCAAGTACCACGGACCGTCGGCGCAATTGTTCTCGTAGACGTCCAGGCATATCTCGATCAGGCCGCACTCGGCAAACCGGAAGTCCGGATCGCCGAATACCCAGAACGCGTTGCCGAAGACGATGGCGTCCATGCCGAACGGATTCAAGGGATGGTCCTGAACGGTGTGGTCAAAGGCGAGCGTGATCGAGCCGCCAAATCCGCCGAGCGTCACCAGCGAGGATAGGCCCTCACCGAAAGTGGCCGACGTACCACCACCCACCGGCGGACCCAACGCCAACAGTGGATCATTGAAGACGGGCGGATCCGGTTCGCCCGGCGGCGGAGGCTCAGGATCCCGGACAAACTGCCCCGGCGCGGGCGAGTAACCCACAACCTCGGCCGCAAACGGACTGATCGACCCCGCCAACGCGCCGCTTGCGCCCAGCATCACCAGCATCCCCGCGCCGATGCAAGCGTGCGCGATGACGCTCCCCCGAGCCGCGGGCTTTAGCCCGCGCGAATTCCCATTGTTAGAAGACGCCTGGCGAGGGCCGCGTGTGGTACGCAAGAATCCGATCTGCTTTAGCCCGCACGATTCCACTACCGGAAAGCAGACAGCAAACTTGATCCGCCGACAGGAGGACCGCAGCAGCGCCATTAGCATGTCCCCAGCCTGACCCTGGCGCGATCGGTCCGACGAGGACGGAAAGCAGCCGTGCCGCCAACCAACACCGACAGACCCATCACAATCATGCCCCAGTCCGACACGGCTGGAATGGGTTCAACGACGGCGTAGACGAACACCGTCGATGCGGCGAACTGCCTGACATAGAGTTCGCCCGTCACGTCGTTATGGTGGACGCCGTAGAAGTTGGTGCTACTGGACGTGTCGGGATCGAAGCGGCGCACAGCCTCACCGTCATCAGGATCGATCGGACCGCCGCCGCCCAGAGCGCCCGTCACGGCGGACCCACGCACCAGCGCGGCAAAGTCGCTTCCGGCACCACCGCCACCGGCGTACAGGTTCCCCTCCAGATCAAAACCCAGCGGTGAGGCTGAGAGGATTTCAATGAGCAGCGTGCCCTCCGCTTCAAAATCGACGGCGGGACCACCGGTCAGCGCCGCTGTCCAGGACGCTTGGTCAAAGGCCTTCACCGCACCCGTCGCGCTGGGACCGCCTGTCGAAAAACCGTTGCCGGTATAGAGCCGACCCGACGAATCAAACGTG
>JADFOB010000160.1 GCA_022563055.1 Planctomycetota bacterium | reverse complement strand
ATGACCGTCAAGGAGCCGTCGCTGATTCCTCGCAACGCCTGCACCTTGTTCGCTAACGCCTGCACGTTTTGGGCCGATCCCGACAGCGCGATGGCCAGCGCGTCTCGGTTCCTGTCGATCGTGACGTGCAACGATCCCGCCACGACGTCGGCGTGCGTGGCGAGGCACGTTCGGAGTCGAGCGGCGCACTCGCCGACCCGATGGTCACACACCACCGTCAGAATCGCCCCGACCGACTCCTCACCATCAACGCGCCGTGCAGCCGTCAGCAGATCGCGGATCATGTCACGGACAGCTTCGGAGCGGTTCTCGTATCCACGCGAAGCGATATGCCGGTCGAACGCCGCGAGCAGCTCGGTATCGAGCGAGACGCTGAATCGATCCACGTATGGCATGACATCCAGCTCCCCAACGCGTTATCCCCAAGCGACGCCACTCAGCGTGACGGCGTTGCCGAGTTATCGCGTAAACGCAGCGCAAAGAAAAGGCCGGGCGTTCTACCCGGCCTGAAAGGTTTCTCAAGAACCGCCGTTGTCTCACCCAGTCGTCAATGACCGTAGCTAAACGAGATGCCGCCACCACCGTGGCCACCACCAATGCTGAAACCAAAGCTCCGTCCGTGACGCCCATGGCGAGAACGGGCGAACGAACGATACGGGCGGTGATGCGATCCTCCGACGTAGACGCGGCTACGAGGAGAATAATGGCGACCATAGGAATGGTGGCCATAACCGGAGCCGCCGTAGTACGCCCGCGCGTGAACAACCGGTATGCCGGAGTAGCCGAACGCCCCGAACCCGCCGTAGGCACCGAAACCACCGTAGCCATATCCATACGCCGGCGTCGTGTAGACCTGCCGGTACGCCACCGGCTGCACATAGTCAACAACGGACCCAGCCTGAACAACGGTCGTGGTCTGACGCACCGCCTGCGGATAGACCGGCTGTGTGTACACCGGCTGTGCGTAGGTCGGCTGCGTGTACGCGGTGGTCGCGGTTGCATAGTTCACTTGAGCCGGCTGCTGAACATAGGTTGCCGTCTGTGATGGCTGCACATAGCGCGGGCCGTAATTGACGTAGGTTGTCCGCGTATTGCACGAACTGAAACCACCGTACGGTTCCCCCTGCACCGAGGATGTCGTGACCAGCGCTGCGACCGCCGCCAACGAACCCAATCCAAGTGTCTTACATCGTGACATCGCCCTACCTCCCATTGTCGCCGACGCCCAGTCCTGCCGGCTTGGTCCGCCCCTCGTATCAAATCCTGTCCGTCTCCGGACCCGATCTTGCCGTTCCACTCTATGAGACAGTCTACCACATAAGATAGTTAGCAGAAAGAAACTATTTTCTTTTTGTAATGGTTAGAAAGTAAAGTTACGATTGATTTATGCGGTCTTCGAAAGCTGAGCGAATCTGTTCCAGGATGCGCATAAAGTGAAGACGGTCGTCCGGCGGCAGCACTTCAAGGATCGCGTACATCGAGCTGAGCCGGTTTGTCCGGTACTTCTCATACGCTTCCTTGCCGGCCGGCGTGAGCGAGATGTCGATGCGCCGGCGATCCTGGGCATTGATCTGGCACTGGACGTAACCCTTGCCGCCCTGCTCCTCGAGGGCTCGGACGATGCGCGACATCTGGGCCGGGACCACGCCAATCTGCTTCTGGACGTTGCCAATGGTGAGCGGTTGCTCGCGGGAGAGCAGATCGAGCGTTAGAAACTCGGTTTCCGCCAGATCATCCGGACCGGCCGGTTGGCGCGACCGGGCAAGCGCAATGAGCCTGTAGAGCTCAAAGATCTCGGCGGCCATCAAGTCGAGCGTTTTCTGCGTGTGGGGCACGGGGCCAAAACTCCTTCCAGATCTGCCTGCACCGCCCAATTCTAGCGGCGTCCTCTCAGCGTAGCCAGCGAAAAATCCGACCACGCACATAATCTTCATCGGAGTATTACCAGGGGTGTGAAAACAATTCCGAGAGCGTAGTTAAGAAGCTGTCAGCCATCAGCTATCAGCTATCAGTTCAACCGAAGGGTCCGGCGCTCACTGGGGCGGGATTCGCGGCATCGCCTGGCCTGATCACGAGGACGACACCGCCGCTGGGCAGGAACGAATAGTACCACCGATCGCCCCAAACGCGCATCACGTCCGTTCCGAGAATGAGGTCGGGTAGGCCCGGTGTGTCGAAGAGCCCTGCCCGAACGGTCGCGAAACCGAGCTGGTGGTGGGCTACCGTGAGATCAACCGTGTTCGGGCTCAGCGGCGAGGGCGCACCGACGAAGCCTCGACGCACAACGCTGGCTGTCGCGCCCGTGTCGAGCAGGGCGATGGCGGTCCGGGATTCGCCGCCTCCGGTGACTTGAACCTCGATGAACGCCGTGTCGAAGTCGGATAGATGAGGTGGAGCGGCGGCAAAGGGAATCGCCACGCCTCCTTGGGGGAGCCGCGTCACAAAGACCACAGTGGGTTGCACGAAGTCAATGCCGAGTACCAGACCCGTTTTGCGAAGAAAGTGAAACCCCAGCGCGTTGCAACCACAGATCGACGGATCGACGATGGCGGCCCGCGTGATGACGTCGACCCCACCCACCGTGTAGGCGAACCCTTCGGTCACTTCGACCGATTGGGAGCCACCGAACGCCAGCACGTCGACCGTATCGACGATGTCGAGGCCAAACCGTTCTTTCAGGAGCAGCTCGAACCCGCCGCCAGTGTCCACGATCGCCCCGCCGACGTCGTTGCCCCTGATGGAAAGCGGAACCTCAAACAGGGGCGCCGGCGATCCCGGAGTGAATCCGCCGCAGCCGGACACTACGCTGATTAAGCTTGCGAACGTTATGCACGCCGCGATTAGAGCGTTTCCCGAGATGGGGCGCCGAGCCGCGGGCTTTAGCCCGCGCGAATTCGCAGCGTGGCAAGACGCTAGGCGTCCGTCGCGTGCAGCACGCAAAAACGGCATCTGCTTGAGTGCTCCGTCGCGCGTTAACTGATGGACTGTCTGAGTGTGCCACTGCTCTTGAGCAGTGCCGGAGGCGACCGTGTTGGGCGTGTGAAAAGCACTGCTCAAGAGCAGTGGCACCCATCCGGCTCCGTCGAATTGTCCATCACAACACTGGCGACGGAGCACTAGCCGGGTCATTTCCCTCCTCCCGCGGTCCAGGTCAAAGCGATCGTACCGGAATCATAGGTATCATCGAGTGTCTCGGCTAGCAAGGTCGGAGGAGGTGAATCCCAACAAGGGTGGCACGTCTGGGGACGCGCCGTATTGGTCGAGCTGCGGTGCCGCGACTCCCAGCCGCGCAAAAAAAGGGCCTGCGCGTTCACGCAAGCCCCTCGATTACGCCTGACAGGTACAACCGCCCCTGTGGCGGTGGGAGGCTACGGGCGGAACCCTAGGCCAAAAGTGGGTGGTGTGCGAAGGCTCGGACCGCCAGCCTCAAGAGGGGCCGGTACGTCGTTTAGCCTCACTTAGCACGCCTCCCTAGGTTCCCTTATCGGTTCCAGCCAACGAAAAGCTCCCGGTCGCACACGACAGTCGAACCGGCCAGACAGGCTATAGTATACCACCGAGGGCTCAGCATTCCAAACAGAACCCACCATCGGCACGCTACACCTCTTGCCCCATCCGCCAGACCGGATACAACGTGCTACGCGCGCCGCGTGGTCCTTCCGGTCGCCACATGTTCGCCAACGGGCGCCTGGTGCTAACCGACGTCGCACGATCGACCGGGTTCTATGTACGTCTTGATCTGTACGGATCTCGCACTAGCCATGGCAGTCAATCGAATCGAAGATCGCCTTGGCAGCCGAGGTGTCTCCAACGCCCGCCGCGTGCTGCCCTACTTTACGGCCGGGTTTCCCGACGTCGCTACGACCGCCGAGCTGGTCCGGCGGGCCGATGCGATGGGCGCCGCCGTCGTGGAGATCGGCTTCCCCTACTCCGATTCGATCGCGGACGGACCGGTCATTCAGGAATCATTTAACTACGTGCTTGGACGGTCGCACACTTTGAATGACACGTTCGATCTGGTGGCCGGCGTACGCGGATCGGTCGCCTGCGGACTCATCGCGATGGTCTCCTACTCGATCGTCCATCGCGTCGGTCTCGATCGCTTCATGCAGCGCGCCGCCGCGGTCGGATTCGACGGCGTGATCCTCCCCGACGTACCCTTGGAAGAGGCATCGCCAACGGCTTTAGCCGCGAAAAGTGCCAACCTGTGTCACATCGGCCTTGTGGCACCTACGACGTGTGACGCTCGGCGCGAAGCGATCGTACGCAGTTCGTCGGGGTTCATCTACCGGATCGCCGTCTCCGGGACGACCGGCGAACGCTCATCACTCCCCGACGAAGTCGCTCAGGAAGTGGCGCAGCTAAAGCGAACCAGCGACATCCCGGTCTGCGTCGGGTTCGGCATCAGCCGCCCCGAGCACGTCCGTGCGGTGTGCCGCGTGGCGGACGGCGCCATCGTGGGTAGCGCACTGATTCGCC
>JADFOB010000159.1 GCA_022563055.1 Planctomycetota bacterium | reverse complement strand
CGACCCGCGCCCCTCAGCAAGCGACCCCGGATCGTCATTGATCCCCAAACCAGACGCTACCTTATGGGCGCGGTTCGGATGCTCCGCAGGCTCAGCCATGGCGCAACGCTACTCGCTCTAGTCGCTTGTCTCCCGATCATTCGCAGGTGGGCGGACGGTCTCGTAGACGACCTTGCCCACGACGACGATGACACGCTCACCCAGCGCGAAGCACTTGGCCAGCTTGGGATGCTTGCGGACCAACTCGAAGTAAGCCTTGGAGAACGATTCCACCTTGGTCGTCTCTGTGCTCTCGTCGTAGGCACTGTCAACCCATCGATCGTCGACGCGATAGAAGGTCCGCGTACCGACACGTTCGACAAGCTTCTCTCGCTTGACCGAGCCCTCTTTCTCTTCGCGGTCGAAGGCCCACGAGGCGACGGGAGCCGAATCAGCCGCCCTCAACATGTTGGCTGACTGTGAATCCGCCACAGCCTGGGCACCCGAAAACGGTCGAGCTCGCTTCCCCTTCCCTTTGGATTGGCGCTGCCGCTTCTGCTCGATCGAACCAGGGCCGAGAAATGCGTTGTCGTCGATAGAATCGAAGGCAACCGTGAACGCCCTGCGGTCAAACCTGCGACCCGAGCCACCGCCCCGCGCTGCGACGCTGCCCGGCTCGGTCACCAGGTAGGCTGTGTAGGGCGTCACGATGCCGTATTTCATGGCAAGCGTCACGATCGTGTCTTTGAGTTCCTTGTTCTCACCGTGCAGACGCATCTCATCCAACAGGAAGCCCACCTTCCGCGTCGCCCACAATCTCGGCAGAAACTCGCGGAGCTTACTGACAGCCGGGAACGTGGTTTCATACACGAACCGCTCACTCTTACCGCGGCGCTTACCGGTCAGCTCCAGCGCCTTGGCGCCCTCGCCCTTGTACCGACCCAACACGACAATCTCACTGCCGGAGAAGAGATCGCCGAGCTTGGGCGGGTAGAGATCGGTCACACTGAGCCCGCCGAATGTTAGTCGAAGGTCAGCCAGTACCGGGTTGGAGATCTTGCGGAAGAAGCTCGACAGCTTGAGTTCCAAGTCCTCGTTGGGCGCCACGTAATCGCGAGCGCCCCGATTCTGCTCCGCTAGCAGATCGAGCAGTTTCGTGTTCACGTCATTCCCAACGCCGAAGACGAAGAGGCGAACGCGGTCCGAATTCCGGGAAGCCACGTTGGACAGGATCTCCTCCACGTGCGTCACGCCGATCGTCGGAAGTCCGTCGGTGACGAAGACAACCATATACGGTCTGCCTGAATCGCCCTTGACGGCATCCCCAGCCAGTGCCTCCACCAGGGCGTCGTTGATGTTCGTACCGCCGTCGGCTTTGAGCGCGCTGACGAAACCTTGGGCGGTTTGGATGTTCGTAGGCGACGCCGGTACCAATGTCTCCCGAAAGTGCCGTGGCTCATGGGAGAAGGGGATGATGTTGAAGCGATCTTGCTTGTTGAGATTGGACAGGCAGAACTTCAGCGCCGCCTTGGCCTGATCCAGCTTGACACCGGCCATGCTGCCCGACACGTCGATCACGAAGCTGATGTCCTTGGCCAGAACGTCACCGGCCAATCCGGCTGCGGGTGGCGCGATCCGGGCAAGGAAGAAGCCGTCCTCGCCGGATTCCCGGAAGGTCAACACCGTCAGACCGAACTCCTTGTCGCTTAGCGCATAGTAAAGCTCGAAGTCCTTGTCGGGATAGACGTTCGTAGCCTCAAAGCTCGCGGAGACCTTGTGATCGGACTCGCGATGGATCGCCAGTTTGTGCGTGGGGCTGAACGTACTCTTGATCGCCACCGAACTCTCCAGGTTGACCACAACGCTGACACTCTCGACCGGCGATGGCAGATGCCGCCCCGTACCCAGCGGATAGCGATAGCGCACCAAGCCGTCGTCGGCGTGTAGCATCTGTGTGTAGGAAAGGCGAACGCGGGCCTCTCCCTTGGGTTCGATCGGGAACATCCGCGCCTGGAACATCCGCGTACCGATGTATTCGAGCAAGGCCGGATCGCGCAACCGCGCCACGATCGACTCGTACGTTCGCCGGGCCTCCTCGACGCTCAGCAGCTTCCCCTCGACCTCCTGCCCGTTGATGAACATGGTGAATTTGTTGAGGGCGACGTCGTCCTCGAGTGGAAAGATGTACGTTCCCTCCACGGAAAAAGCGTAAGGGTTGAAGAATATTTGATCGATGTTGGTAACAGCCACGCCGTCGACAATGGAAACCTCCACCGCATGTTTCTTGATTTGGAGCCGGGTATTTCGCCGTGGTGGCTGCGGACGAGGGTGCGGATGCGGCTGAGGAGGTACGATCCTCGGCAGCGGCGTGGGGCGCCTCCACTGAGGGTCGGGAATGATCGTCTGTCCGCTCGCGGAGAGCGCCGGCAAGGCGGCAAACACTGCCGCAACAGTCCAAAGCCCATACTTTCGGATTAACATCTTGAGACCTCCATCGTGATTGTGGTGTAGTCCATCAACTATCCTGCACGCCTATCAGAAGTAGTCCCGGCGCGCCGGAACCCCCCGTGGCCCGCCTCAGGCGGGTAGAACGCCGAGAAACGAGGGTCGGGGAAACGATCATCGAGTCCTTCAACAGATTGCTATCCCAACACCGGGTTAGACACCCACGTCGCGTCGTGGTTCCACGTTCATCCGCCATCGGGCGACATTCTTTTGTCGGATCGTGTGCCGTTGGATGCCACAACTCAAAAGGTTGGTCCAGGACGGGCGGGTGGATCAGGTTTTCGGTCCTGGGCGAGTTGCGGGTAACCGAAGTCTTTAGGACGGGGTGGCCCAAGTCTTCAGACTTGGGGGCTCGATTCGATGGGATGCAACCGCGTGCGATTAACCGAGCCTTGTAGCCGCACGCAATCGTGACCCCAGGTTCAAAGAACCTGGGCCACCCACCCCGTTTCGATGTTTCGACGTTTTGCCGGGGTGGCCCAAGTCTTCAGACTTGGGGGCTCGATTAGAAGATGTGGAAGGTCATCCCAGCCAGATTCCCGTAAACGCTGTCTGGGCTGGTCCGGTCATGTAGACGTGATCATCGGCCGCCCATTCGATGGCGAGATCACCACCCGGAAGCGTGGTCGTGATCTCCCGCCGGGTGCGCTTGGTCACGGCGCCGGCCACGCAGACGGCGCAAGCGCCCGTGCCGCAGGCGCGCGTCGCACCGCTGCCGCGTTCCCATGTCTTCACGATCACGTGGGTCGGACTCTCCACCTGCACGAAGTGGGTGTTGATGCGCTCGGGGAACTCCGCCGCACGCTCGAACAACGGTCCGACATGCTCCAGTTCGATTCCGTTCAGGTCGTCCACGAACACGACCGCGTGAGGATTCCCCATCGATACGCACGTGACAAGATACGTCACTGAGCCAATAGCGATGGAGTGATCGACGATCCTGTCGCCCGAAAGCGTCGACCGAAGCGCCTCCGCGGCTAGAGACGGTTTGCCCATATCGATTCGCACGGACTGCGTTACGCCGTCGACGATGTTACACCGGGCCATCTTGACGCCGTCGTCGGTATCAATCCGCACATCGGGTCCGGAGGCAAGATCATGCTCGACGGCGTATTTTGCCACGCAACGGATGCCATTGCCGCACATTTCCGCGCGCGAGCCGTCAGCGTTGTAGATCTCCATGCGGACGTCCGCACGATCGGAGGGCTTGATCAGGATCAAGCCGTCACTGCCAATTCCAGTGTGTCGATCGGAGATCGCGCGTGCAAACGCGGCGGGATCGGCGATGTCCGGCACATCGCCTTGCGCGTAGTTTTGCGCAAACAGATCGATGAAAACATAGTCGTTACCCAGGCCGTGCATCTTGGTGAACTTCATACCGCTCACCGCTCAGCGGCTCTCACGCCTGGATGTCGAGGTGTGTTTGGCCGTCGTCGTCGGTACTCACGCCGTTGGGCGGTCGTGCGTCGTCCTGCTCGGCAAGATTCTCGTCGGCAAGATCCTCGAAGCTGCGTCCCTCGCTGCCCTGCCCTTCGGCGTTTGTGAAGACAGCCGTGTCGCCATCTTCGGTATCGACGGTGGAATCCGCCTCATCCACCGCCTTCACCTGACGCTCAGCGGTATCAACACTACCGGCGCGGTGCGCATCGCGCTCTTTGGCCACTTGCCGCGCCTGGAACCCCGCCTGCGCCGCTGACGACGCAATGTCCGAGGGGATTTCCGCCATGATAAGCCCTTAGATCGACCGCATCAGCGTTCGAACTCCTTGCGACGCGCCTCCAGCGCCGTTTTCAGACGGCTCAGAATCGACGAGTGCATCTGAGACACCCGACTCTCCGACAGATCGAGCGTTGCCCCGATCTCCTTCATGGTCATTTCTTCAAAATAGTAAAGGATCAGGATCAAACGTTCGGCCCGTGTCAGGCCTCGTGTAATCAGCTCCTTGAGATCCCTCTTTTGGATGTCGGCGACAGGGTCGCGTCCTCGCTTATCCTCGATACCGTCAATC
>JADFOB010000158.1 GCA_022563055.1 Planctomycetota bacterium | reverse complement strand
TGGGTTCCTCGCTGGTTGCTGCCTACCGCAGTGTAGTGATTCAAACAGACGATCTCTTATCCGAACCCCGACCGTGAGGGAGGGGCGGTCCTTGGATCGGTCAAGGCGCTTCCTGACGGGCGCGGTTCGGATCAGGATACGCCTCGCCAATTCTGAATCACTACCCTAGCCGAACTCGGAACTGAACGGAAGCATCCGCGCGAGGACGAAACCGCCCGTCGACGCCGTAGCCAGCAGCGCGAGAATATGGAAGGTCCATCGGCGAATACGGCGTGCCGACCAGAGCGCGACCAGCAGGAGGAACAGGTTGGCGCCGAGCCCCGAGGTCACCGCCGCGAAGTTGTCGTCGGTCGCGGCGATTCCGGGGATACGCGGCCAAACCGCCAGCAGCGATCCCACCAACAACCCCAGAGCGATGTTGAAGAACGCAAAGCGCTTTGCGTAGGGAAGCAAACGGCCCGTGGTCGTCCACGCTTTCCCGTTGTCGAGTTGTTGATGCCACACGCCGGATAGCCAGGTCCAGATGGAGGCGGTCATCGCAAACCCCACCATCATCGCGCCGAAGACCACGGGGTACAGAGATGCCAGCAGTGTTTCTCGCAAGGGCGCGGCGGATACCACAGCGGCGCACAGGCTCAACGATACCAGCCCCATGGCCGCATCGGCGAGGTACCCGGTCCACGTCCTCGCCAGGATGACAAACGCGGCTGTGGCGGCACAGATTCCTCCCGCCGCCACAATCAGCAGCGTCGCACGAAATCCGCCGGGACGAACTGCAATGGGAACAGCCAGGTGATAACTGACGATAATGATCAGAGCCAACGCAATGGCGGCAAAGCTATGCCGCAGTCCTGGCCATCCGCCCCTCGACAAGATTAGTGAGTCCGGATCCGACTCCGCCAACCGCCATTGATGCCGCCTTTCAATCCAACCGGTGACCACAGCCGTCCCCGCCAGCAACAGGGCCAGGCCCACGACAATCGACACTGTGTTGCCCGTTCGTTCGAAACCGCCGGTCGCCGCCGGCCGAAATGCCGGTTGCAGGAGGCAGTTCCAAAGCACGATCATCACCGTGATCCAGAGCCCGCAGGTCGCCAGACGTCGATCCCGTGTCGATGCCATGGCTACGAAGCAACTGATGAGCATGACGGTCAGTGTCCAGAGCCCGTCCGCACCGAATCCATAGCGGGAGATCCCCGGCGACGGCGATCCGTACACCAAGTCCAGACCGACGTACACCAACTGCATTACAAGGACGACCGACTCGATCACTGCTGGAGCCACGGCAAACATGAGCGCTGCCAGCCGCGCGAGCCGGACAAATGACCCGGTCCCGGTGCGGTGGGCGGTGTGCTCTCGCTCAGCGTGGGCATGGATCAACGCCGTCGTTACGACCGCATGCCCACGTTGCGTGTGGACATAGCGCATCCACAGGGCGACCACCGCGGAGCAAGTCGACCACAGTAGCGAGAGGACGGCTGCCAGGAAGGCAACGAGCTGCACGGGGCTGACCGAGCTACAACCGTAGCGCCAGCCAAGAGCGACGACCACCGCGCTAACCGCCACGATGCAGAGTACCCAGACGTATGTGCGTGCCATAGGAGTGATGAGCGTTTCTGGAGTCCGTGATCTTTCCGAGCCGCGAGCGCAAGCGACCGGTCACAAAACCCCGCGCTCGCGCTTGGGGCTCGGATCGGTGGCGCAGGATCACGCGCGGCGACTTAGCAAGTAGGTCAGGTTGTAAACCTGACGACACTGCTCACAGAGCAGTGGCACCCGCCCCTTCGCCATTCCCCATTCGCTATTCGCCATTCGCCATTCGCCATTCCTCACTGAACGAGTCCCTTGGTGAGCCGCATGAAAGCGGTCTCGAGGTTGACCTCCTCTTCCTTGATCTCTTGAATCTTGAAGTTGTTATCCAGCAGCAGCTTCAACAGCTTGCTGAAATCGTGCGTTTGCCGTTCCAGTTCGACGACAAGTCGGCCATCGTGCTGTTGCACCTTCTTGACTCCCTTGGTCTTCTCCAACAGCAGGGCGGCAAGATCCTGCTGCTCGGTTACGCGGATGTGGACCTTCGTGCTGGTCTTGGCGCGCTGGAGGATGTCCTGGATCGAACCGTGCAGGAGCAACTCACCGCGTTCGATGATGCCCACCGTCGTACACAACTCCGCGAGTTCGTGCAGAATGTGGGAGCTGATGATGATCGTCTTGCCCATCCGGCGAAGCTCCTTGAGCAGTTCGCGGATTTCGATGCGGGCGCGCGGGTCCAGTCCGCTGGCGGGTTCATCGAGCAACAGGATCTTGGGATCGTGCAGCAAAACGCGGGCGATGCTCAACCGCTGCTGCATGCCGCGCGACAGCGAGTCGACCAGCGCGTCGCGTTTGAAGACCAGGTCCGTCAGCTCGAGCACGTCGCCCACGACGCGCGTTCTCTGTTTGCCGGTGATGTTGTAGGCGCTGGCGAAGAACTCGAGGTACTCCTGAACCACCATGTCCTCGTAGGCGCCGAAGAAGTCCGGCACGTAACCGATCAACGGACGGATCTTTCGCGATTCATAACCGACCACGTACCCGCACACCCGCGCCTCTCCCCACGTCGGCTGTAGGAGCGTAGCCAGGATCTTGATCGTCGTCGTCTTGCCCGCACCGTTGGGACCGATGTACCCGAAACACTCGCCCTCTTCGATCTTGAGGTGGAGGTTGTTGAGCGCCACGAGCTTGCCGTAGCGCTTCGTCAGGTTGATGGTCTCAATGATCAAACCTGGTTCCTTCCTACTGCACTGTCACGCCGTGTACTGATGGGCGTCGCAGCGCCGGCTCCCTGACGGTCGCGGTACGGAGCCTCGTTACGAGCATCCTGATCCGTACCGCGACCGTGAGGGAGCGGCAAGCACGCGACCCATGCACATAGCTTTAACGGAGCACTATCCTGTTTCATCCGTTTCCGCTTCGCCCTGTTCCAGGGACAATTCCTCGTCCACCACCACCGGGATCCGAATCCGAACCATCATACGCGAGTGTCGCGGATCGGGCTCGACGCGGCGGTATTGTCGATTCCCCTCCCGCATAAACAAGCGAACCGGACCTGGGTCGTCGGCAAAACCGATCAGATAGACACTATCTCGCTGTAGATGGCGGCTCAAGTCAAGCTGACGCAGGCGATCGCGTGACCAGGTGATAAGCCCGCCGAAGAAGGCTCCCGCACCCGCACCTTTGGTCGGGTCGAACTCGCCGATGGTCGAAAGCAGTAGCAGTGCCTTGTCTTCCTCGCCGAGCAACAGCCCGGTCTCGGGCGCGGAACCATAGCTGAACCTGGTAAGCGAACTGCGGAACGGCGCGCTCCAGTCCTTCTGCTGCTCCCCAAGCCTACGCGTCAGCATCGCGTCGAAAACCGTCTGCGAGCCCGAAACCCGATAGCACTGCGGTGCAAGCCAGGTTTTGTGTCCACCGGCGGGTACGCTGCCAATGGGATAGGCATAGATGGCGTCGCCGCGCTTGCCCGGAACGCTGCCCGGACCGTCGGCGTTGCGAACCGTGTGCAGAAGATAGCAATCCACCAGATCGACACCGAGGTTGTTGACGACGAAACTGTCGTTGGTCAATCGCCAGTCGTTCGGATGCGCCTTTCGCCGCGTGCTCGTGGGCTCCAAGGTTCCATCGAGGATTTCTTTGCGGCGTGCGATCTCACCGGCGGGTTTCTTTTCGTCGCTCCCTTCGAGGAACGCTTTCTTGCGAATCGTAATCCGACCCGTCAGCGTACCGCCGACCGGTCCATTCCACCGACCCTCAAACCGTTTCAGCGTCGCACGGATCCGCACGTCGTCGATGACGGCGCTGCCCGGAACGAGCCGATAGGGTCCGGGATCGACAAAGCCGGTTGTCGCCTCACCCAGATCGTTACCGGGAGGAAGTGGGCGGATCATACAAGTCGTCGGACCGGGTTCCATGGCCATGAGCGGATCCGATGGGAGCCACACGTCAACCAGTTTGTCCGAGCTTGTCTTGAGCCCGAAGAAGACCGTCGCGTAACCGCGCGTCTCGCCCGCATCCAGGTCGATGATCGAAAGCTGATGGAGCTGTTCGCCGAAACCGCGCAACGACCCAACGGCTACGACACTCAGCAGGGTGGCACAGATAGCCACGACCGCAAAGGCGCTCCACGCATGTCGGCGCGCGCCACGCCTTCCCAGGAACCACCATGTGCCCGTCGTCGCCGTGAAGAGGTAGAGCAGGGAAAACGCGCCGGCCACGAAGAGATAAAGCCCGGCAGACGTCGTGAACGAAATACCGCTTACGACGTCAGCGAACAGCGGTCTGGGTATTGGCTGGGCGTCGGGGTTGAGTAAAGCGAGGTGGAAGACGCGGCGGAAGAACTTGGCGGGTTCGCCCGTCTCCCCGCTGAACAGATCTCGCAAGGTGATCCCACTGAAGATGACGTGTCCGCGATCGACCCGTCGGCGCGATAGTAGAGCTTCTTCAATGTCTCTTCCCGGCTCGATCGCCATGGCTCCCGTTCGTAGCGTGCACTGAACCACGGGAACGGGCTCGGCAAA
>JADFOB010000157.1 GCA_022563055.1 Planctomycetota bacterium | reverse complement strand
ACCGCTTTTTGAATCTCCTGCCAGTCATCACCAACCTCGAATAATTGACGCCCTCGGACATCAGTCACCTCACCGTCAGCAACAGCTTCAATGCCCTTAAGGGTACGATCAAGTTGTGAACCGCCCAGCATATGATATCTGATAAGCCAAGAGCGAAGTTTCGTCCAGCTCCCATGCCGTGTGTAATCCTGAACCCCTTTAAGGAAATCCGCAGTATATTTTATTGGCAAGGGCCTATTCCACGGGTTACCTGGATCCGTGCCAGCGATCAGCAACCCCCAGAATGGCACAAAGGAACTAAGTTGCCAAGGTTGTCTACCATTAAGTTTCTCTCCAACAAGATTAAATGCTATAATTGCGCCGGTCCAATGAGCCAGGCTCACTAAGCGATTTCTATGAATGTTGCGCGCCCCAACGCGACCAAGAAGAGGAAGGCCAAGAAAGGCCGCGCAAAAGGCAAGCTGAAGAAGATCCCTGCCGGCAATTATGATGTTTGTGTGACCAACACCCCGAACTGCGGCGAGGGTTGCCTGGAGATGGCCAACATCGACGTGCCGTAACGAGGATAGTTGTCAACGCAGAGGTCGCCGAGACCGCAGGCTATTATTCTCAACTGGATGGCCCATCCCGCAGCGCCGGGATGGGCCATTCGGCGCGTTAGCATTTAGCATTTTTCATCCGACATTTCTGATTTTTCCCTCCCCCACCAATAGCGAGAACGTTATTACAGGCATTGCACGCACCTGAGCGCGAGGGATGAGGCACCCGCGACCCGTCAACACAGCATTAACAGGGCACTGATGCTACGGTCGCCGCGTGGCAACGGATGTCGGCCCCAGGATCGTAAACGCAAGCGTCGCTTCGTTGGCCTTGCCCGACAGTCGATCCTCGACGAGAACCTTCAGAACGTAGTCATCCGCCGCCAGCGAGGCCGGTAGTGTGATTCGCTGGGCGATGAAGAAATCGCTTCGGCGGCGACGGCAGACGTCGACAATCTCCGGCTCTTCCCGCTCCCAGACGGACCGACCGGATGCGGTCAGAACCTCCAGGCGTGTAGCGAGCACGGTTCGATAGGATCCCTCACCCGTTGGCTCGGAGTTGAAGTTCCCCACCTCGGTGTAGACGATCGCCTGAATCGCACGCCCCGCCACGAGGCTCTGGGGTTTGATCTCGTCGTAGACGCCGAACGTCACGACTTTGCGACACAGCGCCACGGCCGACACAACCGGATCCGCCCGATCCGCCAATGTCGTGACGAGTTCCTGCGCACGCAGGAGCGCATCATCGCCGACCAGAACGGGATTGCGGGCGACACGGCGAGCAGCCTTCGCTACCCGAATCACCGCATCGAGAATCCCGCGAGCTTGGGTCGACAGCGCCGACGAAGACTCGCGCGGGGGAACCTCCCGATCGAAGGCAAGCTGCACCAGTCGCAGGCGCCACTCCGGGTCAAAGTCACCGGCCTCGCCCACCTGGGATTCCAGGTGTTTGATCAGCGCAGCCACCGAGAATGGCGGGGCCGGTGCTTCCATACCGAGCGGTTGATTCGCGGTCCGGTTGGGAGCGGGTTTATCGGCAGGAACCGGTGCGGGTCCGTCCGCACGGATAGACACGGACATCACGACCGGCGCATCGGGTGCTTGTGCACTTTGGTCATCGGGCTGATCCAAGGCAACCTGCGCATTTGCAACCGCCCCGCCGTCGTCGCCCCGCGTCACGCCCGTTTCCCGATCCGCAGCCACCTGCGATGCCACGGTCGACTTGGGATCCGCCGCATTCGGTACCGGCGCTAACACACCCGACGGCTTGTCAGACGATGGAGA
This sequence comes from Planctomycetota bacterium, assembly GCA_022563055.1. Next base: position 2,769 of record JADFOB010000157.1, on the reverse strand, counting down.
TGCGTCCGAGAGCCGATAGTCCTCCGTGCGATCAAGAAACGCCTCGACGGCGGCAAGCACGTCCTTGTCATCGTCGGCTGGATCCTCCGAGACAGGCGGCGCTACCGTGGCCTGTTGAGCTGTCGGAGGCAAAGCGTGTGGAGACCGAGCCCACCCGACGCGAAACTGGCTGCATCCCGACGAAAAACAGCACACCAAGGCGAGAAGACTCGCCCCAACGATGACGGCATCCTTGCCTCTGTGCATGATGGTCCACTCCCGATCACGTTCCCGAGCGTAACGCCCTGCGACCCGCACTGTGCGTCACGATGAACTTTTCGACGGCTACGCGGACGGTCGATCCGCCGGTCTTGACCGCCAGGTCCGCCGCCAACAGATCCCTCTGCTGCGCTTCGAGGCGTTCGGTGGTAAGCCGTTCGAGGCGTTGACGTGCCGTCCCCACGTCGGTGAACAATCGCTTGGCCAACTCCGGGAGCTGGACCCCGCGTTCCCAATCTCGCCGTGCCTCGAGCAGGCGTCGAACGCCCCACGCCATCCCCGCGATCGAGCGCCCTACCGCCGCCCGGTCCGTCGCGAGCACTTGCTCCCACTGAGTCAGCGCGGTGGCTGTATCACCGGCGCTCATCGCGTCGGTCACGGCGAAGACTTTTTCCTCGCGTTGATGGCCCGTCAATGCTTCAATGTCAGCCGGTGTAATCTCGATGCGCCGGCCTACGTAGTCGGAGAGTTTTGCCAACTCGGCGTCGAGCAGACCCGGCGCGTCACCGATGTGGTCCCGAAGCATCTGAGCCGCTCGCCCCGCCAAGCGCTTGCCGTATTTCTGTTGCGCCCGGTTGACAATCCACGGAGCGACCGCACGACCCTTGGGCACTTCGCGGACGATCACCTTTCCGTGTTCATTGATAATCTTGTGGAGCCGCGTGGTCTTGGGCAGCGTCCGGCAGGAAAGAACGAGCGTCCCGGTGTTGGACGGGGCGGAGCAGTAGCGCTCGAGCACTTGCCGATGCTCCGTGATGAACGGATCCGCCTCCTCCACGATGACGATACACCGATCGCCCAGAAGCGACGGCGTACGAACCTCGTCAAGCACGTCCGCGAGCAGCGCCTCGGCGCCATCAACCCGCGTCACGCCCGCGACATCCATTTTGCCCTTCCAACCGGCCCGAAGCTCATTGAGCGCATCAAGGCGCAAGGAGCGGTCCGGACTGACAATCGCGTAAACCGGGTAAACCGTGGTCGAAGTTGATGGCATCGCTGCTCCCGCCGGGCTAGTGCTCTGTCAACGATGATTCGATGGGTTGGCCCGTGTGGCACAGCGGCCCTCCGCTGTGTCTGGACACCCACCGAGCCGAGGGCGGCTGGGCACAAGAGACTAAGCCAACCCGTCAAAACAAGCATAACAAAGCACTAGTCCTTGATGCTGACTACCGCAGGCTGAGTTACGCGTATCCGTCGATTTCCTCGAGGGGAAGTCGAATCGTCGCGTTGCTCGCAGGATCCAGAGACGTCGATGAGTGGTGCCTTGGGAGCGGGCGGGCGGGATCGGCGGGTCACCGGGCCTCGCCGCAGACGGTATGCCCACCGAAGCGAGTCGAACGTGTTGAACATCAATCCAACCATGCCCAACACCTGATGGTTGACGCCGACCATGAAGAGCTTGTTGGCCGGGCGGATGAACGCACGGACGAAATTAACCGGGTTGTAGTACGAGGCGTAGGCAACCAGAACGTTGAGCTGAACTCGCCAGGGCTTGGACGAATCCGAGGCGACCACGTGATTCCCATCGAACTGATGTTGCAACAGCGGTTTTCCCCCGACGGTATCAAACACGAGACCGTTTTCGAAGCTCGGGTCGTACGCGCGCGTTCCCACCGCCGGTGTCAAGACGGAAACCTGCATACTCTGCGCACCCGCCTTGCGGAGGAACCAGACCTGATTGAGCAGGCCGTACATACCCTTGCGCGTATACAAGGGTTGTCCGTCGTGATGCATCAGCATGGGCATCGGAGTGATGCCCGTCTTGTTGAGCAGGGCGAAGAGCTCAGCCGTCTTGCTGACGGATTGCCCTTTCTTGATTAACGTCGCCGTCATGTCCTCGATCCCGAGCCACAGCGCGCGCAGCCCGGCGTTCCTGGCGGTCCGCAGCAGGTCACGGTTCTTCCACGTGTCGAACTCGGTGGCTTCGGTACCCCAGCGGATCGCCTTCCTAAGAGGTCTGCCCGCGATGGTGGCTCTGGACATCGTCTCAAGCATCTGCTCGACCGCCGGGCGACTGTTGAAGAAGTTGTCGTCCGTACCGAAAAAATACTGGATGCCAAGCTGTTCGCGTAGCTGACGCATCTCTTCGACGACTCGCTCGCCGCTTTTATGGCGGAAGGTTCGCTGGTTGTACGCCGGGATCGGGCAGTAATCGCAATTGAACTTGCAACCGTGCGAGATGCTCAGTGAACCAATCGGGGAGCGTCGGCGGATGCTCGACACCGCCAACGGCTGAGCTTTCAGTTCGCGGCCGCGATGCGGGCGTTCCAACAACCGGTAGCCGATTTCCGGGTAGGGCATCTCATCCAAGTCTTGCACCAACCGCTGAATGCCCGTTGTCACGAGCGGAGCATCAACATCCTCATCCCGACGGTATACCAGACCGGGGATGTCCACCAGCGCACCATCGCGCCGCGCGCGAAGGAATGCATCGCGCATCGTCCCGTGTGATCCCCGGTAACCGAGCACCACCTCGATGAGCTGCATCACGACGAACCCTTCCCCGGTGAC
>JADFOB010000156.1 GCA_022563055.1 Planctomycetota bacterium | reverse complement strand
AACCGGAAATGCCCTAGCGTGCTTTTAGGATTTTCCGGACGGCGCCGCCGGCATGCCGATGATGTTGTAACCGGAATCCACGTGATGGATTTCGCCGGTGACGCTCCGCGACAAGTCCGACAAAAGGTAAAGCGCGGCGCCGCCGATGTCGTCCAGGTGGACGTTGCGTTGCAACGCGGAATGGGTCTCGCTCCACCTGAATATGTGCCTGGCGCCGGCGATGGCGCTGCCGGCCAGCGTCCGCATGGGGCCCGCGGAAATGGCGTTGACGCGGATATTCCGGGGCCCCAGGTCGACGGCCAGGTATCTGACGCTGGCTTCGAGCGCCGCCTTGGCCACCCCCATGACGTTGTAGTTGGGCATCACCCGCTCGGAGCCCGAGAAGGTCAGCGACAACAGGCTGCCGCCTTCCGTCATCAACGGCGCCGCCAGGCGCGCCAGGACCGTGAACGAGTAACACGACACATCCATGGTACGGGCGAAATTGCCCCGCGTGGTGTCGAGATAGGAGCCTTTCAGTTCTTCCTTGTCCGAATACGCCACCGCGTGAACGGCGAAATCCAGGCTGCCCCAGGCGTCGGCAAGGGTGGCGAAAACCCGGTCCATGCTGGGCTCGTCCTCGACGTCGCCCGCGGTCATGGGGTTGATCTGCCTCAGCGCGTTGTTGACACGCTCCGCAATCGGGCGGGTCTGGTGGCAGCCAACAATCTTGGCCTGATGAAGGAACTGGCCCGGTTGCTGGGCCAATTCAATCGAGCCGGTCTTCCCGTGATGCTGCTCAAGGGTGCAGCGCTGAATCTCACCATCTACAACCAGCCGGGGTTGCGACCGATGAGCGACCTCGATCTGATGGTTCACCCCCAGGACGCTCAAAGGGCGTGCGACCTGCTCGAGCAGTGCGGGTTTCGGCGCGGATTCGACCTGGTTCGCCCGGACTTTTTCCCACGATACTACTACGAGCTGGAGTTCGTCACGCACTCGCCCAGACCCGTCCGCATCGACCTGCACGTGCGCCCCTTCCGCCCGCTGAGGACTGCGCGAACCATGCCGGATGACGCGCTATGGCACGATGCGCAGCGCGTGCAATGCGGCCACGCGGAGGCGCTGATTCCGCAACCCAACTCCATGTTCATCCACCTTGCCGCCCACGCGGCTTTTCACGGTTGCTCGCGCCTGCTTTGGCTCTATGACCTCAAACGCCTTGTGGAAGCCAACACGCGTGCGCTTGAATGGTCTGAGATTGCCACGCGTGCCCAACACTGGCGCCTGTCGCTACCCGTCGCACAGGCCACCCATCGAGCGACCGAGCTGTTGGGATCCATCGGTTTGCCCTGCCTGCTGAAGGAGCTTGCGACGCACAAGACAAGTTGGCGCGACCGGTGGACACTCGCCCAGACGCCGCGAGATGCGATCTCCCCAATCAGACATGTGCTCGTCAACGGGTTGTGCACGCCGGACTTGCGCTTCGCGCTGGGATATATCTTCGCCCATCTCATGCCAAGTACGAGTCACCTGGCGGAGGTTTATCCCTACCGCCACGCGGGATGGACCTTCGTGGCACAGATTCTCCGGCTAACGCGCGCATCGGTCCGCGCGGTGGCGAGACCGTTCCGAACGCTCGCAACTCGTATCGCCTCGCGTAAACCACCTCTTCGAGCCACCGGTGTATCCCAGCCCTGAGAGGACGGTTACGCGTGCGCTGCCGGCAAGCCGCAACGCATCGGCCGATAATGTCCTGGATCAGCACGCGATGCGCGACGATAGCTCATAATAGGCCACGCCGCACGGACGAAATGGGCATCGCGCGGGCTTAAGCCCGCGGCTCGGGGATAGGAACGATCATGCGGTTACGGGATGAACTACGGGGCGACAGCGCGGGTGAGCGGCGCCTGCAAGCCGGCGGTGTGACGGTGGTGATGACCGTCAAGAACGACCCGATGGGCGTCGCTTTGACGCTCTCTTCCTTAGCGGGGCAGACCCGCCCTCCCGACGAGATCATCGTGGTGGATGGTGGTTCCAGTGACGAGACGCTGCGCGTGATCCGCCAGTACGAAGCCGACCTACCCAAGCTGCGGCTGATCGAGGCACCGGGCGCCAACATCGCTCGCGGTCGCAACGTCGGCACTGCGGAGGCCACGCACGCGATCATCGCGACGACGGACGCCGGATGCCGCGCGGAACCGGACTGGCTGGCCAACCTCGTCCGCCCGTTTGATCAGGACCGTCGAACCGATTTCGTGGCCGGTTTCTATGTTCCAGCGCCCAAGACACTTCTCGAGGAGGTTGTCGGCGCTGCGACGATGCGCGGCGGGCTCCATCCGGTTTGTCCCAAGACGTTCAACCCTTCGGCACGTTCGATGGCGTTCACCAAGGCGCTGTGGGTACGCGCCGGCGGTTGGCCCGAGTGGCTTTGCTTCTCCGAGGACACGCTGTGGGACCACAAGATCCGGCGCATGGACGTGCGGTGGGAATTCGCCGGGGACGCCATCGTGGCCTGGCGACCGAGGACGTCGCTTCGTCGGATCGCCAAACAGTTCTACAACTATGGTACGGGTCGTGGACACACGCAGATCGATGCGCGGAGCTTCCGATACAACCTGCGGAATCTCGGCTTCATCGCATTAGCCGTGGGGGCCTGTGCGGTAACGCCGTGGTTTGCCTTCGTCCTGTTGGTATTGGTCGGCTACTTCTACATCTGGACGTTCCACACAAAGGCCGTTCGGATCGTGCGGCAGACGCAACGGATTGTCGCCTACCCACTTTGCCTCTGTGTGATGTGGACCGTTTTGCTGTCCAACACGCTGGGGTATGTCGTCGGCTCGTGGCAGCGCCGGCGCGATCGAGACCGCTATTGCCATCGGATGAACGCTTACTTGGCCGTTCCGTAGTGATGGGTGCCACCGACATGCGTGACTTGACTTGCGACGCAACATTGACATCCCGATGAACGAAGCGATGCAAGGCAGTCCGCCACCGCGATCCTCCGATGGTAAGCATTGGCTGTGCATCGCCTATGCCTTCCCGCCGATCAACCGGAGCGGGACGCATCGCACGCTCGGATTCGTTAGACACCTGGCGTCCAAGGGTTGGGATGCGACCGTCATTTCGGTGGAGCCGGGTACGGAGCCCGTGGACGACTCCCTGTGTGCGCGCGTGCCCGCGTCAACGACTGTGATCCGCACGCCCTGGATCGACCTGATCTCAAGCATCAAGGAATCGCTGCGCATTGGGGCCGGTTCGCGCACTCCTCCCCACGGGGATGATCGTGGACCGTCGCCGGTCGCTGCCAAGAGGAATGCTTTCTCCCTGCGCGAGTGGATCACGCAGTTGTTAATCACGCCTGATTCACGCCTCGGTTGGATCGGTCCTGCGGTCCGGGCGGGGTTGAAGTCCATCCGGCGCCGCCGGCCCGACGTGATCTACTCGACCTCGCCTTATATGAGCGCGCATCTGATCGCGTGGATCCTCAGCCACCGCACACGTGTGCCATGGGTGGTGGACTTTCGCGATCCGTGGCGAGACAACCCGTTCCGCCGGCTTCCCTATCGAAGTCTGGAGCGGTGGGATGCGTGGCTCGAAGGGTGCGTGCTTCACCGGGCCAGCCACATCGTGTGCAACACGCCCGCGACGACGGATCGTCTCTGCCGCCGCGTGCCGTGCGTTGCCCGAAAGTGTACAACCATCCTGAACGGTTTTGACGCGGAGCTGTTCGAAGGTCTCGCGCCGGTGCGCTGCGCAGGGGCAAACGGCTTCGTGATGACCCATTGCGGGCAGTTCTATGGCCCGCGAAGCCCGAGCGTGTGGTTCTTGGCCTTACGCCGGCTGCTGGATGAATCACCTCGCCTCGCGCGGCGAATTCGCTTTGTGCTCATCGGGCCGGAAACGTTCGAAGGTCGGTCACTTAGCGACTTGGCCGCCAAAGCAGGCGTGGCTGAACTGGTCCGCGTCGAAGGACGCCTAGGCCACGCCGAGACGCTCGCTCGAATGGCCGGGAGCGACGCGCTCGTGCTTGCGGGGTCGACGGGCGCGGGGAGCGAACTCCAGGTCCCCCATAAGCTGTTCGAGTATCTGGCGGTCAAAAAGCCGATTCTCGCGGCTGTCTCTGCGCGGTCACCCGTTGTGGGGATCCTCGAAGAAGCCCACGCGGTAGCGTGTGTTTGCGATCCCGATGATGACGCCGCCATCTCTCGGGCCATTGGGACGCTCGCCTCCGGTACCCGCATGACTCCCATGGGCGCCTGGTCCGGCGTGGACAAGTTTGAGCGAGGGCGCCGAGCCGACCAACTCGTTGCGATCTTCCATCGAATCAGCGGTGCGCGACCGTGTTACCAAGGTTACATCCTTGCGGCGGAAACCTCCCCAGCCGCGGACATTACCCGACCCAGAAGCACTCCGACGGCCGTTACATTGGGAGGGAGACAATCGTAAACAAATAACAAATAAATAGAACAAATAGGGACTGTCCCTATTATTCCCTGTTGTTGATTACTCTTGAGAGTACCGGCTTTTGGGGGTCGGGAGGTCAGGCGGCGAGGTTGATTCCCTCGGTTCTTGATAGATCAATCCGAGCAAGCAGGAATTTCACGAAGATTGAGGTTTTTGCGGCGCCTGCGATAA
>JADFOB010000155.1 GCA_022563055.1 Planctomycetota bacterium | reverse complement strand
ACACGGATGGGAAGGAGATCATTATCCGGGCTGCTGACGCAGTCGGGGATTCCGTCTTGAGCGAAGCTGTGTCGGGCCAGCGGTTATTCATGCAGGTGCTTGAGTATCTCGCTCGGATTGATTTCTCCCACGCCACGAAGCTCGCGGAGCGATGGAGAATCGCGGAAGGTGTGGTTATTGATCCAAAGATCAGCATGGGAAAACCGGTGGTGGAATCAACCGGCAAGACAACATTCGTGATCGCCAACTGCTATGTTGCGAATGACAAGGATGCGGGGCTTGTAGCCGAGCTCTTTGACGTCGAAGAGTCCGACGTTCTCAACGCGTTCAGTTTTGAACAGCAGCTCCGTCGCCAGCACGCAGCGTGATATTCTTTACGGACGAGAACATCTCAAGCAAGATCGCGCCTCTGCTGGAGGCATTCGATCCTACTCACCAGATACGCTCCTACGAGAACTACTTCGAGGAAGGCGTTCCGGATACGACATGGATAGGTGAGATCGCGAAGTGGTCGGAGAAACCGGCGGTGCTCTGTGGCGACGGACGGATACTCACGAACCCAGCCGAACTCGCTGCGCTCCGGGAAGCGAACCTCATGTTCGTGGTTTTGGGGAAGCGTTGGACGGATCTCAACTGGCCCACCTTCGCCTGGAAGATCATCAAGGTCTGGCCGCAGATAGTCCAGGAAGTTCACACGACCAGGCGACCTACCTTGTTTCGGGTTACAGTCAAGAACCTCAAGGTCGAACTCGTGCGTGCTATCTCTGAACTCAGAGGACGGTCGTAGATTCCGGCGGTGGAAGAACCCGTCGCTTGCGCTCAGGGCTCGGTGTCGTGCGCCAGCGTCCGTCTTGTAGGTCGGGTTGAAAACCTGACCAACGTCTCCGCGCGCCGGCGTCAGGTTTTCAACCCGACCTACTCAGAAGCTCAAAGATTCCGGCGCGGCAGTGAAGGCGGCTTAATATTCGGTCTCGTCGCGGCGTAACTCAATCGCTCGCGGGATCGCCGGTGACGGTGAACACGGTCGGTTCGGGAAGGTCGAGCCCGGTAAGCTGCTTTAGAATCAGCTTCTTGTCGCCGACGAGGATCAACAGGGCTCGCTCCAGCGGAACGGCGTCGTTGGCCAGGTGATTCAACTCCGCCTCGGTGACACGCGCGACCTCCGCCAGCTCATCGCCCATGGCGGTGAAGGGTCGGTTGTTGCGGACGAGGGTCGTAGCCGCGTTCAGAATGCCCTGCAACCCGGCGAACGACTGGATCATGGCCATTCGACGCGACGTACGCGCCTTCCGCGCTTCTTGGGCATTGATGTCCCCCGCGCGGATGGCTGCGAACTCCTTGAGGAATTCGCCGAGGGCTGCACCCGTCTGATCCGCGCGCACGTTCGACGAAGCCGAGAAATATCCCACGGAGGTGTTCATCGAAAAGCCGGATCGGGCACCGTACGTATAGCCATGCTCCTCGCGGAGGTTCTGGTTCAGGCGGCTGGTGAAGCTGCCGCCGAGGATCGTGTTGAACAGTTGCAGCTTGGGTCGATTGGGATCGGCGTAGACGGGGCCCGGCATGACGAACCGGATGACCGTCTGAACGGCGTCGGGCCGATCGACAACCACCACGCGCAGCGCGTCGTTGACCGGCGCCGGATAAGACGGCGTGACCGGTGGACCAACATCGGCGGGATCGGTCCAGCCACCCAACGTCGACTCAAGATGAGTCCGGAGTTCGTCGGCGGTTAGATCGCCGGCTACGAGGATGACGGCGCCGGTGGGTCGCGCGAGTTTCTTGTGGAATTCCTTGACGTCTTCGAGCGTCACCGCCTCCGCCGTCGGCCCGTGTCCGGCGATCGGGCGACTGTAAGGATGTTCATCACCAAAGAAGGCTCGCATCGCCACGGTTTGGGCGACATAGGTTGGCCGATCCAGTGCGCGTGCCAACCTCTGAATGTGCAGCTTGTGGACCCGATCCCATTCCTTCTGCTCGAATCGTGGTCGAAGAACCGCATCGGCCCACAACGCCAACGCGGGTTCGAAATTGCGGGTCAGAACCGAGAGGTCAACCGTGCTGTATTCACGGCTGCTGTGCGCGGCGACACTAGCGCCAAGCAGATCCAGCGCATCGGCGAACTCGACCGCGTTGCGCTGGGCGGCACCCTCATCGAGCATGTCGGCGGTCAGGGCCGACAAACCCGCCTTGGCCGTGGGATCACCGCTCGCACCCGCCGGAAACAGCATGGTCAGCGCCACCAACGGCAGTTCACGCCTCGGCCAATGATGGACCGTGATACCGTTGGACAGCTTGAATGTCTCGGGGAGCAGCGGTGCGAAGGCGGCTGCATCGCCGTCGTCGGGGCGCTCATCCCTGGCTGTTGTATCGGGAACTTCGATCTCGGGAATGACACGAAGGATCAACCGGGCGTCGGGCGTGAGAACCTTGCGAGCCCAGTCGCGCACGTGGTCGGGGGTGGCGTCGCGATAGCGCTGCAGGTCGCGTGCGAAAGAGTTGGGCTCTCCGTAATAAAACTGATACCGGTTGAGCGCGTCGGCCTTGCCGAGGATCGACTGGAGCCGTGATACCATCGAATATTCGATCTTGGATTTCCGGCGTTCCAACTCTTCCTGGGTGGGTCCGCCTTGGGTGAACTCGGCAAGAACCTCGTCGATCGCCTGCTCGATGGTATCGAGCTCGACGCCGGACCGGGCGGTCGCCTGCACGTAGAACAACGAACCCAGCAGCATGGATGCCTGATACGCGCTGACGTCCACCGCCAGCTCGTTTTCGTAGACGAGCTTCTGGTAGAGCCGGCTGGATATCCCATCGGACAGGACCGCTGCGGCGAGGTCCATGGCGGCGTCACCCGGTGCGTAGAAGGGCGGGCTGTGATAGACCATCGTCGTCCGGGCGAACTGGACCTTGTCGGTGTTGGTCACGCGCTTCACGGTGGAGAGCTTGACCGGACCGGCTTGGGCATGAACCACGTCGGAGCCGCGAGGCAGCGTGCCGAACAGCCCGGCGATAAGCGGTTTGATCTCGGCTGGATCAAAGTCGCCGGCCACGACCAAGCCCGCGTTACTGGGGATGTAGTAGGTCGAAAAGAACTTCTTGACGTCGTCGACGGTGGCAGCCGCCAGATCCTCGTGGCTTCCGATGACCGTTTTGTGGTAGGGATGGTCCTCGGGGAACATCAGGCCGTGCACGCGCAGATCGGCCTTTCCGTACGGACGATTCTCGTAGCTCTGTCTGCGCTCGTTGCGCACGACGTCTCGCTGCTTGTCGAGCTTCTCCTGTGTCATGGCTTTGCCGAGATCCTCGAGGCGATCAGCCTCGAGCCACAGCAATGTCGGCAGCAGTTCAGCCGGACCCATCTCGAAGTAATTGGTACGATCCTCGCTGGTGCTGGCGTTGTTGTACCCGCCGCCCGCCTCCATGATGTTGTCGAAGTCCGAACCGGGAACACGGTTGGTTCCCATGAACATGAGGTGCTCGAAGAGATGGGCGAATCCGGAGCGGCCGTCGGGCTCATCCTTGGATGCGACGTAGTACCACATGTTGACACAGGCCACGGGAAGCGTGTGATCCTCGTGCAGAATGACGGTCAGTCCGTTATCGAGTTGGTACTTCTCGCAGGTGACATCCTGCCCATACGTGGCGCTGCTGAGCAGCACCGTCAAGGCGAACCACACGGACGGGACCAAGCGTACACTTCCGTGGAACATCATTGGGAATCCTCGAGTTTTGTTAATCAACGCGCGCGGGACGCCGCACGCCTGCCTTGGGTTTACCCGCGGCGGATACGATTCGATCCGCCGCCTTGTGTCAACTTATCCGCTGGACGCCGGGTTCGCCAAGCCCCAGTGCTGTGTGATCTTGTGAGATAGCCCGGAAGGTTCGACCGCCAAGAACGAGCGGCGTACGTGGTTGCGCGGGGTCCGGTGTTTTCGGCGGGTGTATGTATCGGCGGCGCGAGTCAGAAGGGTGTCAGAGCACGATCGGTCGATCGAAGCGAAGCCCGGCTCCGAGCATCTTGCCATCACCATCGGCGAGTAGTTCCGTGCGAACGACGGTGGCGTAACATCCTTCGCTTAGCGCGCCGTAGAGCGCTTGCGCATCATCGACCGCCACTTCGTAGCGATCTCCGACACGCAGGTTGGAGTCGCACCGCACGTGAACGTAGAGACCGCCTTCGGTGATGTCGCGGACCGTACACGCCACGGCACCGGCGTTGCCCCAGCCGACCAGTCGTGCCGAGGCCTGGTGTGGGATGCGGGGGGCGTTGCGGCGTTCATCCAGCACCGCGGACTCGCGGTTCGACACCGGCTCAACCGGTATGGTTTGCGTGCAAAACGGATCAGGTGTGATGGTCATGGCGCGCTCCTGCGGGTTTGGCGGGACGATCCAGCGAAAGAGACCTCGCCCGCGGCTCCCACTATACCCCGGACCTCGTATCTGTCAAGCGCCGCGGCGTCGATGCCGAGGCGGCGGGTCCGTGACAGAAGCGGCGGTTGGGGTCGCAGGCTGAAGGCCTGCCCGAAAGTAGCCGGTGGCAAGCGCAGCACCGCCACCGGACAGCGTTACGACCAAGCCGCCCGACCCTGAAAGGGTCGTCCATTCTCTCGTATATGT
>JADFOB010000154.1 GCA_022563055.1 Planctomycetota bacterium | reverse complement strand
AACCTGAACGAACGCGGGATGGAGGTGGCTCGGATCCCGCGCGAGAAGAACGCCGCGTGGGTCTACATCGAGGCGGTCAACGCCTACGTCGAACCGCCCCAGGCTGTGCAGGAGGCGTTTGACTATGCGGTGCAAACCGCCTGGCCCGAGGGGCAGACCGCGTTGGCAGCGTACCTCGACGATCCGGCGAATCAGCTTGCCATGGAAACAGCTCGTCGCGCATCCTCGATGGAGCGATGCCAGATGCCCTATTTCGGCGACGCGAACCAGAGCATCGTTGGGATGCTGCTTCCGAACCTTTCCAATCTGCGGTTTCTCGGGAAGCTGATGGTGGCCCAAGGACGCCGCCTGGAAGCGGCGGACGATTTTTCGGGAGCCGCGAGTAGCTATCTGACGGCGATGGGTCTGGGTGAGCATACCGCGCAAGCTATAACACTGATCGAGGGGCTCGTCGGGATCGCGGTGTGGTCGCTTGCGGACCGTGCGCTGATCGACATGGTCCTGCGGCGTCCACTTTCCGCCAAGCAACTTGGGATGCTCGAGGCCGAGTTCAAGCGCCGTGCCCCGCGGCTGCCGTCGGCCGAGGTCGGACTGCGCTGTGAGGGCAGATTCGGCCCGGCCATGGTCGATGAGCTGTGCTCGCGTCCGCTTCACTTTGTTGGAAACTTCACCGCCCTGCTCAATGCGGAGGACGGCATCTTCTTCGGTTCAGCCGGTCCCGTTCCCGAGGACGGATGGGGGAGGTTGGAACAGCGGATCGGCAAACTGATCTTTCCCGATCGTGCGATCAAACGGCACATGAAGGGCTATTACGACCGGGTCGTGGAACGATCTGTCATCGGAGCGTACCGCGCGACGCAGATGGACTTTGATGATGAGCGCTACCTCGCCAAGAAGATTCCCCAATGGGACATTCTCTCGCGGGCGCTGCTGCCGTCGCTGTCCCGTGCAACGACACTCGGGGAACTCTGCAAGGCGGAACTGGCACTTATCCGTGCAGCCACTGCCATCCGCCGGCATATGTTGGCTCACGAAGGGCGACCGCCGGTGAACCTCGATGAGCTGACCCAGAGGCTGCCCCAAGACGCTTTGATCGACCCGTTCAGCGACCGAACGCTCGTCTATCGGCAGGGCGATGGCACCTGGATGATCTACAGTATCGGCGAGGATTTCATCGATGACGGTGGCCGGACGGGCAAACGCCGGAACGTCCCCGACATCGTCTACCGCTTTCCACCGGACCCGCTCGAACCGTTCGATACGCCCGAGCAAGAGGAGTGATCCACGTCGCGGCGGAAAACGTCGAAACGTCGAAACATTCCGTACCGCGACCGTGAGGGAGCGTCTTTGATAGCTGAAGGCTGATGGCTGAAAGGAAACCGTCAAGAATGAGGATTGAACCTGTGAAACTGATAACCTGCATCGTAGCGGCTGTCTTCGCGGTGGGAATTGCCTGGTCGCCCGCCGGCGCCGAGCCACCAGACCCCAGGGGCACGGAGACATCCTCGCCGGCTACGCCCATCGGCGAGGATGTCTTGAAGCTCGCTCCCGCCGATGCGCTGCTGATTCTGTACACGTTGGATGTCCACGGAGCGCTGGCGCACCCGGTCGTGGGGCACTTGCCTGCTGTCGTGTCCGACATGGGTGGATTCATGAAGGCCGGCGCCGCCACTTTCGACGGTCCGATCATGGTTGCGTTCAGCGGGGTTCCGATCAACCCGATGAGCTGGCGCTTCACGGTGGCTGCGCGGGTCGCCAAGAGCCAAAGCGACTTCTTGGATGCGTTGGAGAACGAGCTCGTTCCGGCGTGGAATCGGTTCGAGGCGTTGCCGGGGCCGATGCAGGTCTGGCGAGAGGAACACGTCGCCCACCTGACACTCGCCGGTCCCGTGCCGCTTGCCTTCGATGTCACCGTTCGTGACGGCGTGATGTTGGCATCCAGTCAACCCGGCATCGTGGAGGCATGGCTTGGCGGAGGTGATCTCGGTGAACCCTTCGTGGACGCGGAGGATTTCGCGCGTCTTACAGAGGGTCTGTCCGGTACGACGACTTCGTTACTCTACCTCAATGCCCGCTCGCTGATTCCGATGGTGGAGTCATCCATGAACCAACTGCTCCCCAAACTTAGTGAAGCCCTGCAGATCGACCGGGTCGAGTTTGTCGGGTTTGTCTCAACGCTTGCCCAAAGGTCGACGAGCGTGCCGAATCGTGCCCCCACGTCTAAAGACATGGGCCACCCGGTTGCGGCGGAGAAAACTCGCACGCGGGTCGAGCGTCTTGCGATCGGTCTCAAGAACATCGAGCCCGGGCTGTGGCACCTGATCGCGGGCGCGCCATCGGCGCTACGAGAGGCTGTGCTCCCAAAGTTCTTCCCTGCGGGCAGTTCGCTGCTGATTCATGGATCGATGGAGAATGCCTCGAAGTTGGTGGATGACATTAGTGCGATTGCCGCCGTGATCGACAAGGAGATCGTCGCGGAGTATGTGCAGGAACGGGCTGAGTTCGCGCGGGAGGCAGGGTTCGATCCGCAAAAGGGATTCCTGGCCAATCTCGTGGGGGAGTGGGCGTTGAGTATCCCCGTCTCCAAACGCGGGCATATGCTGGCTGCCTTCCGGCTTGGCAATGCCGCCACGTTCAAGACACACATGCACAGGTTGCGCGTTGTCTTCCAGCTCGAAACGCGACCTTCGACCTATCGAGGTGTTACGGTGGAACAGGCCGTGCGTAAGGGCGGCGCATTCTCCTACGCGCTGGTGGATGATGTCCTCCTGCTTTCGCCGCAACGTGAAGCGATCGAACGTGCGATCGACGCGGCCCTGGATGGTACGGGACTGAATCGGTCTGAGCGCTTTCAAGCCGTGACGCATCGAACCGTCTCGGGAGTTTCCAAGTTCGTCTTCCTTAATATCGAGGCACTGCTCAGCGAGGTGATGGAAACGGGTGTAGCGACGAAGTTCCCGGAGCTTGTCAAACGCTTGCAGGCGCGATCGGTGGCGGGTCTTTCCGTGACGCCGCACGAAAGGATGATCGCGTTCGATATGACGGTCGGGGAAGACGGCTCGGGCGGCGCCGTCGATCTCTTCGCGGCTGTGCTTATGCCCTCGATTGATCAGGCGAGGGTTCAGTCGATGCGGGCCGTCTCAACGTCTCGCGTCGAGGGTATCCTCATCTCCTGCCTCATGCACTCCCATGACCACAAAAAGCAGTGGCCGCGGTCGCTTCAGGAGCTCGTGACCAGTGGCGCGGTGACGGCGAAGCAACTCTCGAGCCCCTATCAGCCCGAGAAGGCCACTGGGCAGGAGCCGTACTACTTGTACCGCTATATTCCGGACCCCAAGTCGATCAAGGATCGCGCGCAAGAGGTCGTGGTCAGCGAACCCGCCATTCACGATGGTGGCGCGGTGTTCGGGTTTCTGGATGGTCACGCCGAATGGGTTGGCACACCTCGGGCGGATGAGCTGTTGAAGATCATGCGAAGGTAACCCTGATGGTCGCAGGCGCCTACCGGCAGTATGTAACATGCAGCACGCGGGAGGTGACTCTTCAGCGATTCGCAATGGTTGAATCACCCTCATTCCGACTAGCGCAGCGTCACAGCTAAATCTTTGGGTTCGGTTGCCCGCGCAGCCGGGACCGGGCAGGCGGGTCAGAGCCCACCGCGCTGGCGGTGGGACCGGTCCGCAGGCTGGCGCCCGCGGCTCTGATCCCGCAACGAACCCGTAGATTTAGGTGTGACAAATTACTAGCCAGGACCGCAACGCCGCTGAGTCTGCGCAGCCATTCACCAACAGGAACACCCGCCGATTCTGTTACAGACCCCGGTTCGTCCTCCGTTGGGCATGTTGTTGCACCAGTGTGCCCGAGGCTGTACGCTCGTGAACATGGCGGCGATGCTCTCGTGCGACAACCTTTTCAAGCGGTATGGTCGGTTCACGGCGCTGCGTGGTGTGACCTTATCGATCGAGCCGGGCGTCGTGGGCCTGCTCGGTCCCAACGGCGCCGGCAAGAGCACGCTGATTAGTGTGATGCTCGGGCAAACACCGATCAGCTCGGGCAGCGCGACGGTCCTGGGCTACTGCGTCCGCCGGCAGCAGCGGATGATTCGCCAACGGGTTGGATTCGTTCCCGAGAACGACTGTCTCATTTCGGGTTTGAGCGGGGTGGGCTACGTCCACTACGCGGGTCGCCTCGCCGGGATGTCGCATAGCGACGCGATGCAGCGGACCCATGAGGTGCTCGATTATGTCGGTCTCGACGAGGCGCGGTATCGGCCGGCCGTGCAATACTCCGCCGGCATGAAGCAGCGTCTCAAGCTGGCCCAAGCCCTGGTGCACGATCCGGACGTGCTCTTCCTGGACGAGCCGACCAACGGCATGGATCCCCTGGGTCGTCAGACGATGCTCAGCTTGATTGACGATCTTGGTCGCGCGGGCATCGGCGTGCTCCTGAGCAGCCACCTGCTCCCGGATGTGGAGCGGGTATGTCAGCGCGTTGTCATCATGGGCAGAGGCGAGGTTCTGACGGGGGGCGACATGGATGAAATGACCAAGCCACACCCCACGCTGTACACGATCGAGTACGTCGGAGACTCGGATGCCTTCGCCGATCGGTTGACCAGGGCGAACGTGACGCTGCGCGACCGATCCTCCAACGGTG
>JADFOB010000153.1 GCA_022563055.1 Planctomycetota bacterium | reverse complement strand
GGATAAGAGCACTGACGATGTCCGCCTTGTCCGCCTCATCCGGTTCCAGGAATAGCTCGTCCCACCAGTCCCCGCTGAGCGGCTCTTGAGCCCAGAACTCCTCCGTTCGTTCTCTCAAGTCCTGGTCGCGGGGGGCCGGGTCGTGGAGGCGGCGCTCTATCCACTGCTTCCAGAATTCGTCGCGGATTCTCGCTGGCAGGGCGGGCCGTTCACGGCGGATGCGAGCCCACACTATCTCATCGACGAACCGGAGAATCTCGTTGGTCGGAACGTCCAGAGCCCACTCGACCTTTCGTTCATCGTAGTCCCGAGTGTACTCGGTAAAGCACCAGACAAATTGGTCTGTCTTCATCCGGCGGAATAGCTCTTGGTAGGCTTCGCGAAGCCCCTGTTCGGGCTCAATGTAACCCGAGAGACAGGGGTCAACGAATCCGCTGAGTAGCGAAAACTCAGGCCGGTGCCACGTCCACAGCTTCATACGCTGGATGATAACCGCCGCACGGGCAGACGTCAGCACTGCGTCCGGCCTTTGATCCGTTTCGGCGACGCCGCTGCGAGACCGGGAGCGATGCCCTTGACGGCGAGCGCATCCTCGGGCGAGACGACCAGGAACCGGTCCCACCCTCGGCACTCCCACCAATCGCGGTCGGCGTCGCTACCGTGAGATGATATGATGACGTCATGTGTGGGATCGCGGGAATTCTGGGCGACGCATCCGCCGGGCGTCTTGAGGCGATGGCTGATTCCCTGCGCCATCGCGGTCCCGATGACGAGGGATACTGGACGTCGCCACGTGGGGACGTCGGCCTCGCCCATCGCCGACTGGCCATCATTGACCCCGAGGGCGGCCACCAGCCTGTCTCGAATGAAGACGGTCGTGTCATAACCGTATTCAACGGCGCCATCTACAACTACCGGGAGCTTCGCGAAGAACTCGAGTCGCGCGGGCATCGGTTTCGCACTCAGAGTGATACGGAAACGCTCGTTCATCTCTATGAAGACGAGGGTGCCGACTTCACCGCCCGGCTCCGCGGGATGTTTGCCATAGCGATCTGGGACGAGAATGAGAAGAAGCTGCTGCTCGCGCGCGATCGCGTTGGGAAAAAGCCGCTCTACTACAGTGAATCGGGTGGCGAGTTCCTCTTCGCCTCGGAGATCAAGGGGATTGTTGCCGCGCTATCCGGGCGAAGCGATCGAAGCGCCTTGGAACTCGACGAGCAGGCGCTTTCCGACTACCTCACTTGGGGCTGTGTGCCGCCGCCGGCCACGATCTACCGGCAGATTCGATCGCTCAAACCGGGCGAACTGCTGGTCGTACACGACCGGCACGTCGTGCAGCGCCGTATCTACTGGCGCCAGCGCATGCTCCCCAAGACGTCGCTGTCGCGCCGCGAAGCCGTCGAACAGGTGGACGCCCATTTGCGAGAAGCAGTCCGTCTTCGATTGCAGTCCGACGTTCCGGTCGGATCCTTTCTTTCCGGCGGAATCGACAGCGGCATCGTGACAGCCATCGCCGCCCAAGAGTATTCCGGAACATTGACCACCATCACGGTCGGGTTCGAGGACGGAGCGTTCGACGAGCGGCCGCTTGCCCGGATGGTGGCGGACCGTTACGCCACGGCGCATCACGAGGTGCTGGTCCGCGCGGACGTCGCCGCCGATCTTCCCGAGATTGTTCAAACGCACGATCAGCCCTTTGCGGACGCATCGGCGATTCCCTCCTTCTACGTGGCGCAAGCAGCCCGGCGGTTCGTCAAGGTCGTGCTCAACGGCGACGGTGGTGACGAAGTGTTCGCGGGGTATCGGCGTTATGTAGCCGCCCGATTGAGTGGGCTTGGTCTTTGGAGCAACGCCGCGGCTGCTCCCGTCTGGGCGTTTCTGTCAAGGATGCTACCCGTACCGAGGAACTTCCGCTCGCCCTATGCGTTCGCCCATCGATTCGTGCGGGGCATGGCGGTGGATGGCGCGAACCGCTACATGGCCTGGGCGATCGACGGCATGACGGAAGCTGACAAGCGATGGCACGCAGTTGGGCACGGCATGACCGCGTCGGAAGGGTGGATGCACGGGGTGGAGCCGAGTGATCGAATCGCGAGCGCTGCTCTGGGCGCTTTTTCGACAAGCGGCCCGCTGGATCAGATGTTAGGGACGGATCTCGCCACCGAGCTGCCGTTCGATCTGCTCGTCAAGATGGACATCGCATGTATGGCGCACGGCTTGGAGGCTCGATCCCCGCTTCTGGATCAAGAGCTGATCGAGACCGTGTCCCGCTACCCCGAGGCGGTCAAACTCAGTGGTTTCACGACCAAGCCGATCTTGCGCGACCTGGCTGCACGCTATGTGCCCGATGCCGTCCGAAAGGCTCCCAAGCGCGGTTTCGAGGTGCCGCTCGTCCGATGGCTTCGAGGTGAGCTACGCAGTCTGTGCGAAGACGTGATTCTCTCGCGGGATGGGCTGCTGACGGAACTGTTCGATCGCCCGGCCTTGGAACGGCTCGTCCGCCAGGGCGACGGTCTTGATCCCGCGCGGTGGAGCCGGCGTGTGTGGACGTTGCTCATGCTGGGTATGTGGGACCGTCACGTGCGCAGGGCGCGCTGAGCTGCGGCTTGACGCGGAGTCGAGGTAATGTCTGCCACTGCTCTTGAGCAGTGCTCTTTGTACTCGCAGCTCGGTACTGTCCGGCACTGCTCAAGAGCAGTGGCACACGCCGCCTTCGACGGACTTCTGTAACGACTTGTTATAGGATAACCTGTTGGCGCTGATCCTGGTGACGGGGATCGTGAAGAAGGCGTGCGGAGACGGCGTATTGTCCGACGAGGTGGTCACAAATTACACGACGCTTAGCGAGGTGATTAGCACCTACTGGCCGATCCTCGTCTGTTCGTTTCTCGTGTCACTCGTCGCCACGCCGCTGTGTCGCCGTTTTGCGCTACGAAGAAACATCGTGGATCGCCCGGACGACTGGCTGAAACCGCACGGGAAGCCGATTCCCTATCTTGGCGGCGTCGCCGTTTTTCTTGGCTGGGCGGCCGGTGTGCTGCTCGCACTCGCGCTGTTCGCTCCCATCTCACAGATCACACCGGCACCGCGCGGCGGTCCTTCCATGAACGCCGTGATGATGGGCGGTGTGCTCGTCGCAGGCCTGGCGATCATGCTTCTGGGTCTCTTTGACGATCTCCGGCTCGCCTCAGCCAAGGTCAAGCTGGCGGTCCAGGTTCTCGTAACCTTTTGGCTCATTCTCGTCGGATTGGGGGATGATACGATCCTTTTCGCGGTGCGTTCCACCTATGGCATCCAACCCTGGCTGATCCTTGCTTACTCCGTTCCTCTAACGCTGCTGATTACGCTCGGTTCGTGCAACGCCACGAACCTGATCGACGGTATGGACGGTCTGTGCTCCGGTGTTCTGGGCATCATCGCCGTGGGGTTCCTGATGATCGCCGTCCATCTGCATCTCTGGGGTGATTGGCATCCGTGGGACGTGCAGCGAGTCGTGCTATCACTGGCGATGTTGGGTGCGGCGTTGGGATTTCTCCCTTACAACCGCAACCCGGCCAAGATCTTCATGGGTGACACCGGGTCCATGGTTCTGGGTCTCAACGTGGCCATCATCCTGCTGCTCTTTGCGAAGTCCAGCGCACTGCGCTGGTTGCTCGGATCGGTCATGGTCTTCGGCCTGCCGCTGGCGGATATGCTGCTGACGCTCGTGCGGCGCTGGCGAAACCAGAGACCTCTGATGCGCGGCGACCGAAGCCACTTCTACGATCAGTTGCTCGACCGCGGCGTCCCACTCAAGCGTGTCGTACGGATCAGTTACGCGCTGGCGGCTTTCTTTGCACTGATGGGATGCGCTTCGATCCTCCTGCGTACGCGTTACATCGTGCCCGTCTACTTTCTCACCGCGCTGCTCGTCGCCGCAGCCGTCAAAAAGTACGGGATGGTCAGGCTCGACACCCGCCCGGACCAGGACGAACACCCGTCGTGAGCGCTAGAGCTCTGGCGCCGGTGTTGTGGTGGACAATGCGACGGGGCAGGATGGGTGCCACTGCTCTGTGAGCAGTGTGCTTGACCGCACGAGTGCGTCACGACCACCGGCACTGCTGGCACAGCAGTGGCACACTTTGCAGAACTTCATCCATCACTTCAGGTGTGTCGGAGCACTAGCCGGTGCGTGCGAGGCGCACGCCTTTCCCCATTGGCGATACAGCAGGCGTTGGTCACGTCCGGCTCGGAGGCGGCGTACACCCCGTTGCGAGCGCGGCGTCGACATGTTCGCCCCGTCCGATCTGACGCTCATCCCGTTGTGTTGTGTGTCGTTGCGGACACGCAACTTCTCGTCGTTCACGGTATCACTCACCAGCCGCACGCCGTAAACCGTTGCTTGACTTCGGATTCCCAACCTGTTCGTTTCGATCCTGGCACGTTTTGTTCCGTTCGGCGCGCCGCCTCAGCCGGTTCAGCCCGGAACAATGTCGTCTTCGCCGGCGAGCCTGGGCGACTTGCCTCGGGTAGCGTGCGGGCCAGCGCAACCGCGAACAGGCTGTTGCCGGCGTTCCTCCCACCGGACCGACGTGCACGAGTGCCATCTCGCTTCGAAATCTCGGCGATCGACACCGTTTTCGCTTGGCGCGAGAACCCCAGTTCGGTAGAATGGTCGTCGATAGCTTAGCGCAT
>JADFOB010000152.1 GCA_022563055.1 Planctomycetota bacterium | reverse complement strand
ACGTTCGGGGCAACGGCGTCAGACGCTGGGTGCAGGAGGCTCCGCTGGGACTTTGTGGTTTCGTGGTAACCTTCGAGTTCGACCGAAACCGTGACGACGTCGTGACGCGGATCAAACTCGGCGACTGACACACGGATGGCAACCGCCCAAGCCCGTCGCATGGAGAGACCGGTATGGGATCCACCCGCTGGCTCGTCTTTGCGCTACTTGCAACCGTGGCTTCGCGGCCACCTGCAAACCAGGCTGCCGAGCAATCCGCAGACCCCACGCCCCCCAGTCGCGCCGGGACAATTCTCGCGCCGGTTCAGCTTGTCGAACAGTTCCTCCTCTCGGACAACCCCAGCGCACGGACCAAGCTGATAAGACGGATTGACAAAGCGGTCGGCGGCGACGTTCAAGCCGTCGCCGAGGTACTCGCCAAGGTGAACGTGTGGACGGACCTTGACGGTCGATCCGCGCCTTTCTCGTTCGAGTCAGCCAACGGTTCGGTGGCGGTTGCTTTGCGACTTCCGCAAGCCTACGTCCCAGCTACGCCCTACCCGGTGATCCTATCTCTCCCGGCGGCTCGGGTGTCAGCCGAGGAGACACTCGCCCTGGCCATCGAGAGATTGGGAGCAGCGACCGCCGGTTTCGTTCTTGTCTGCCCGGAGCGTTCGATCGGACCGGCTTTCCACCAGTCCGCTGATCGCGCCGGCGACATTGGCCGGCTCCTGCGCGAGGTGCGACGGCGTATCCACGTTGATACCGATCGCGTGTTTCTGTTTGGTCATGCCGAGGGTGGAGAGGCTGCCTGGATGGCGGCGATCATGCACCCGGATCTGTTCGCCGGTGCGATCGTCCTGGACTCCTTTCCGCGCGTGGCGTTCCCGGAGCAATCGTATCCCTTCCTGCTATCGAACCTGCATTCTGTCCCGGTCCTGACGGTGTGGCAATCGCCCGGCAGTGCGCCTGTCGACAGGGCGCGGCAGATCGTCGCGTCCCACAACCGCGCCATCGTCGAGCTTGCCCAACGGATGTCCCTTCCCATCACCGGCGTTGAAGTGCCGCACGACGGTTCAGTCGGCGGCGTCACGCCGCCTCCGGCATCCGTGTCCACGCTGCTTGCCAATCGACGCCCGCCTCCCTCGGCGGTCGTCTCGCACTGGTTCCGTTATCCCGCGGACGGTCGGACGCGCTGGCTTGTGCAAACGGCTTTTCTCGGCGAGGTTTGGACGGCCCAGCAACTGGCGATCGCTGTCACGGGGACTGCCGATCGCGACGAGTTCATCGCCGACACAATCAAGGGCAAGATGGCCTACCTGTCGGGCCGCATACAAGGTCAATCGGTGACCATCGAGACATTGCGATGCGGTCGCGTCGATCTTCTGATCCCGCTCGGCTCGATGGACCTTACCAAGCCGATTGTCGTCCGCTGCAACGGCAAGAAGCGGCGCGACGGCCTGGTCAAGCCAAGCGTGCGTACGCTGCTCGAAACAGCCTACGACCGATGGGAGTTTCAGCATCCCGTAGCCGCCCGCGTCTCTTTCTCCATCAAGACCAACGCCGAGCAGCCGTAACGGTCTACGGTATCGCGTATCCGCGCAGACTTCACCAATCCTCGGCTGTCACTTCGTGGCCGTTGGGAGCTGGAAGAAACGGCGGGTGTTTTCGGCAGTCTGTGCAGCGAACTCGGCAAGCGGAACGCCACGCAGCTTTGCCAGGAACGCTGCGATATGGGCAAGGTATGCCGGTTCGTTTGGCCGCCGATTGCGGATCGGGTGGGGAGATAGATAGGGCGAATCCGTCTCGATCATGATCTGGTGGGCCGGGTAGCTCTTGGCAATCTCCCAGAGCCATTGGGATTTCGGGAAGGTCACGATCCCGGTAAACGAAATGCGCCAGCCGTGCTCCGCCAGCCGCGCCGCTTCCTCGGCTGTTCCCGTGAAGCAATGGAAGACGACGGGGCGATTGACGAAGCCGTGGTCGATCAGGAGCGAGATGGTGTCGTCCAGCGCCTCGCGGGAATGGATGACCAGCGGTTTGGCGCGAGCCGAGGCGAGCGAAAGCAGCCGTGCGAAGACGCGGTGCTGAACCGTCCGGTCAGCAAAATCGTAATGGTAATCCAGCCCCATCTCGCCGATTGCTACGACCTGCGGATGTTCCCAGAGGGCGTCGATCAGGTCCAAGTCATCTTGGGACGCCTTTTGAGACTCATGCGGGTGGATCCCAATCGCCGCATAAATCCGAGACGGATAACGCTGGGTGAGGGCAACGGCTGCGCGCGAGTGATCGAGCGTCGTGCCAACGGTAATCACCGCGTCGACGCCCTGAGCCTCCCCATTCGAGAGGATCTCATCAATGCGACCCTCGAATTCGCCGAAGGTCAGATGCGCATGTGTATCGATCAATCCCATGAAACCAAACGGGGAACATCAAAGTTTCCCGCGCCACGCTGCCCGTCATCGCACCGGCTCATAGACGTCCTCGAAGTGCTCCAGTTCGACCCCGCCGCGTTTTGGCCACACCACCGTGACCAGGTCGAAACGGTAGGGACGGTTGCCGCCATACTTGAGCATGAAGGTTCGGGCGGCTCCCTCGATCCGGCGCCATTGGGCGGGACGGACAGTCTCCCAGGGATTCTGCGTCTGGAAATCCGCCCGCGTCTTGACCTCGACAAAGACGAACAGCTCGCCAAGAGAGCAGACGAGATCAACCTCGCCGGCAACGCACCGGTAATTGCGCGCGATGATGCGAAAACCACGCCGCTTCAACCGACGGGCGGCGGCGCGCTCGCCCCGCGAACCCAGCAGCAAGTGCCGGCTAGACCGCCGCAGTCTCCAACTGAGACTTTTGAGCCTTCTTGTGAATGTGAAGTTCACGAAGTTTTCGAGCTTTGCCTATGCGGGAGCGCAGGTAGTACAGCTTGGCACGCCGCACCTTGCCGCGGCGCGTGATCTTTACGCCAACGACGTTGGGCGAGTGGACAAGGAAGCTGCGCTCCACCCCCTCGTTTGCGACGATCCGCCGGACCGTAAAGGCCTCGTTGATACTGGAACCGCGGCGTGCAATCACGACACCGCTGAACACCTGAACGCGCTCCTTGGCCCCTTCCACAATCCGGCAGCGCACGTCGACGGTATCTCCGACGTGAAATACCGGTGCCTTACGCTTGAGGTATGACTTCTCGACCAGGTCGATTAACGGTGTACGCATCACACGACTCCCGACACTCGCATCGCCGCAGCCCGATTCGCCGGGCGATGGCATGCATTCCATGTTCATCACTTGGCAAGGTCCGGCGACGAACCTCGCGTCCAATCATCCGCCCCGCGCCACGACAACGCCAGCCGCACGGCTACGTGCGGAGTATGGCTCTGGGCTACCGCGCTACGCTGGGTTCGCGGTGTCCCCTGGTTTCATCAGATCCGGGCGTCTGGCGAGCGTTCGCTCAATACGCTGGCGCCGCCGCCACGCCTCAATCTTGCCGTGGTCACCCGACAACAGAACATCCGGCACTTGCATACCGCGAAACTCCCGCGGCCGCGTGTAGTGCGGATACTCGAGCAAACCGCCCGAAAACGAGTCGTCACCGGACGACGCACGATCGCCCAACGCACCGGGCAAAAGCCGAACCACGCCGTCGATCAGGACCATGGCCGCCGGCTCGCCGCCGGAAAGAACATAGTCGCCAATCGAAATCTCCCGCACGTGGAGCCCGGTTCGAATCCGCTCGTCAAACCCCTCGTAGTGCCCGCAAATGAGCACGAGCCAGGGCGCTTGGGCCAACTCCTCAACGATCGACTGTCGGAGCTGCTCACCTTGAGGCGTCAGCAGAATCCGAACAGGTTCGATCGCCTCTTGCACCTCCTGCGCTTCGACATACTCCACGGCGTCGAAAACAGGCTGGCACATCAACACCATGCCAGGACCGCCGCCAAACGGTCGGTCATCGACCGTCCGGTGCTTGTCTCGGGCAAAGTCCCGGATGTTCACCAACCGGATATCGACAAGTCCCGCGCCAACCGCGCGCCCCACGATGCTGGTGGCCGTAAACGGTCCAAACACCTCCGGGAACAGAGTCAGCACGTCGATCCGCATCGGCTAACAAACGGTCGCCCGCCCCTTGCCCGGCGTTAGCGGCCCTTCTTTTCGAGCACGCCGTGCTTTTGGAGGATCTGCCGAACGGTATCGCTCGGCTGAGCCCCAACGCTAAGCCAGTACTCGATTCGCTCACGCTTGAGGACGACCTGCTTCTCCTCAACCGCATTGATCGGGTCGTAGCTACCGAGTTCTTCAATGACCCTGCTGTCCCGCGGACGACGGCTGTCAACAGCCGCCAGACGGTAGGCCGGGCGATGGCGACGTCCCACCCGCTTTAATCGTATCCGTACCACGCTGCACTCCTGACGACCATCCAGCCTGACGATCCGCCAACGGGCGACGTTGCCCGCTACCGAGTCGCTGGGAATCCCATAAGTATAGCATGGATCTCAGGCAAGACAACCTGTCCCGCGGAGTCCTTCAAGAATGGATGGGTCCGTGAGAGTCCAGGCGGCTTCCTAGTGCTCTGTCAGTCCTGATCTGATGGGTTGGCTGCGTCATTTGTAGCCCAGCCGCCCTCGGCTGGGTGTCTGCCCAGAAACAGCGGAGGGCCGCTGTGCCACACAGGCCAACCCATCAAACCATCCTTGATAAAGCACTAGTG
>JADFOB010000151.1 GCA_022563055.1 Planctomycetota bacterium | reverse complement strand
CGATCGGCACGAGAATCCTGCCAACCCCGCTGAGCCGTCCGACACTCCGGACAGTATTCCACCTCCGCTTCGGTGCGATCAAAATCCACAACGCACCCACCCGACACGAACGTCCTGGCATACGGGAACAGTGTCCGGCTCGCCTTGGAATACGCGGGCTCCGCTCGTATCAATCCATACACAATTCGAACGACGCCCGGTTTCAACGTCAGGCCATGTACCGGGCAACATGCAGGGCTCCCGTCGTTATGCGGGTTTCTCATCTCTTCATCTCCTTGTGAGGATCCTTCTACGTAAGCACCCTCGGTTGGCGGAGGGACTCCGCCGGAAACCAGTGGCCTCTGAACGCAACCCGCCCAAAGGCACAAGCTTACACCTGCCACCATCAGCAAGCGTTCTCGGATTTGATACAGACTCATAGTAGTTCTCCTTTATCCAATGGTCCGTTTCTCTCACCCTATTAGACGCAGACCCCCGCTCCGGGTTCCCGCCCATCGTACGTCAGTGTCACTCCGCTCAAGCAGATCTTTACGAACCGTGGGCGGGCAAACGCGAAGGGAAGGACGGTCACGATTTGGAATCAGCATTCATGGTTCTCCCTCGGCGCTGCTCACAGAGCAGTGGCACGCGGCAGAGCAGTGGCACGCGGCCGCCACAAGAGACAAACCGGCGCGCCAGAGGTTATCGGCGCATGCTTTAGGTGCCTCCGCGACGTACCGATAACTCGGTTGAGGTTGGGCGCCGATCTGTGCGCAACCGTGATGTTCTTGGACGTTGGCGGCTAGCAGTCCGTTGAAGAACTGGATAATCGCTTCGAGAACCTGCGCCCTTCGGCGATCTACGGCCGCCACGGGGGGCGGCCGCTACTTTTTCAACGGAATACCATGCATCTGCGCTGATATTCGGAGTGTGAGCCCATGCCGTTTGGGAAGATACTGGTGACCGGCGGGACCGGATTCGTCGGGTCGAAGGTCGTCGAGGCCTGCGAATCGGCCGGGTTCGACGTGCGGTCGTGCTCTCGATCCGAGGGCGTCGATCTTCGCGACGGTGACGCCTTGGGGCGATTCCTGCATCGGTTTTCTCCGGACTGTATCGTGCACTGCGCTGCGCACGTCGGCGGAATCGGCTACGTGCGTGACCACGCCGTCGACGTGTTCGAGGACAACCTGGCCATCGCAACGGGCCTGCTGCGCGGCATGCGCGACGCAGGCGTCGGCCGGCTGATCACGGTCATGCCCAACTGCACCTATCCGGGCCACAAGACGCTTTACCGTGAAGATGAGTGGTGGGACGGACCGATCCACGAAAGCGTTTTGATGTACGGCCTGCCGCGAAAAGTTCTTTGGGGCCTGTGCAAGACTTACGCAACGATGACCGATCTTCGATCCGCCCATCTGATCTTCCCGAACATGTACGGTCCGGGCGATCACTTCGAGCCGGTTCGGAGCCATGCCCTTGGAGCGCTGGTCGCCAAGATCGTGGCTGCTTCCAAGACGGGTCAGACGCAAGTCGAGATCTGGGGCAGCGGGCAACCCGTTCGCGAGTGGATGTACGTCCAAGACGCGGCTGATGCCGTTGCACGATTCGTCACCCATGCCGATCAGGACGAGTCCGTTCTTGACGACCATCCGATCTTCAATGTGGGTATCGCCGAGGGTATCACGATCGCCGACCTCGCGGAGTTGATCCGGGAGGCGGTCGGTTGGGACGGTTCGTTCCTGTTCAACCGTGACCACGCGGACGGCGCGATGCGGAAGTTGCTCGACGGGACGCGGTTTTGGGAGCTGACGGGCTGGCGACCTTCGACGTCCTTGCGCGACGGCATCAGGCAAACCGTCGCGTCGTATCAAGAAGGTGTCATGCGGGAGCCAAGCTATGCGCATTGACGAGTTTAGCCCGCAAATCGGCAAGGAAGAGATGGCGAAGGTTCTCGAAACACTCGAGGACAATTGGATCACCGAGGGGAAAAAGACGCAGCAACTCGAGGAGATGCTGGCGGACTACTTTGGCTGTCGGCGCGTGATCATGATGCCCAACGGCACGCTGGCGCTCTTCGCCGCGCTAAAGGTGCTGGGGATCGGTCCTGGAGATGAAGTCATCGTCCCGGACTTCACCTTCTTCGCCAGTGCATCGGCGGTCGTTCTGACCGGTGCCAAACCGGTTCTGGTTGACGTGGACGACTTCGATGGGAACCTTTCGGCTCAGGCGGTCGAAGGAAGTCTGTCCGAGCACACCAAAGCCATCATGCCGGTGCATATCTACGGGCAGAGCTGTGACATGCAGATGCTGACGAGATTGGCCCGGCGCCACAACCTGTTGATGGTGGAAGACGCAGCCCAGGGTATGGGCGTTACGTTCGGCGACAAGCACGTCGGCACGTTCGGCGACATCGGATGCATGTCCTTCTTCGCCGACAAGACGATGACGATGGGCGAAGGCGGCGCTCTTCTGGTGAATGACAAGAAGCTGGCCGACGAGTGCATCTACTTCAAGAATCAAGGTCGACTCCGCCGCGGCTCGTTCGTGCATGAGCGCATGGGGTTCAACTTCCGCATCACGGACTTGCAGGCAGCCATCGGCGTCGCGCAGTTTGCCCGCGTGGAGCAGACGATCCGGCGCAAACGCGCCCTGCGCACCTCGTATTACCAGCGGCTCGCAACATGCCCCGGCGTGCGCCTTCCGGCGGATAACGGTTTTGGCGAAGTGGTTCCGTTTCGCGTGAACATTCTGGTGGACGATCCCGAGGGGCTTTCACGATTCCTGGCCGAGCGGGAGATCGCCACGCGGCGGTACTTCTACCCGCTGCATCTTCAACCAAGTCTGTCGGGCGGCGGTGCCATCGTTCGACAGAAACCTTTCTACTCCGTCCGACTGTTCGAGTCCGGTTTGATGCTCCCCAGCAGTCTGAATTTGACCGACGCTGACATCGACCGTGTGTGCGCCTGCATCCACGAGTATCAGTGGGAGTGCGCGCCTAAGAGACTCTCCGGTTTGGCGCCGTCCGATGGACCGTAGCGTTTTCCCGGAGGCACGGCGGCGATGACGGCCATCTCGATCTTGGAAGAACCGATCTCAACAAGCGAACCCGTGCGCGGCCACGGGTTCGATTGGAACCTGCCCGCTCCTAGGCCTTCCGGTCCGGTCCAACCGGTCTCGCTTGGCGCCGATTCGGCGTTGCTTCACACGCAAGAACGAGCGCGCATCCGTCGGGGTATCGCGGCCAAGTTGGATCAATGGCGAGCCCGTCACCGTTTTTATCACGAGTGCATCCGGGAGTATCTTCGCTTCGCGATTCCGGAGGACGAATCGGTGTTGTTCCTCGGATGTGAGGACGGCGAGCTTCTTGCCGCCCTTCGACCGCGCCGCGGCGTGGGCGTGGATAGCTGTCCGGAGATGATCGCCCTGGCGCGGCGTAAGCACGGTCAACACGATTACGTGACGGCGCCCGACTACGCCGTCGACTTGGACGAGCCGTTCGCCTACATCGTTCTCAACGACATCACCGGGGAGGTGGACGACCTGTTCACACTGCTCGGTGGGATTGCCGCTCTTTGTGAGCCCGGCGCCCGCGTCGTGATCGTCCAGCACAATTACCTCTGGCGACCGTTGTTGCGTCTGGCTTCCCGGCTCGGTCTCAAGCGACCGGACGCGAAACAGAACTGGCTTAGCGCCGGTGATCTGCGAGTCTTTCTTCAAGGCGCAGGCTTCGAGACGATCGACGTTCGCTCCAAGCTCTTTTGCCCGCTGAGGCTTCTTGGCCTGGGTCCGATCGTCAACTGGGTCGCGGGCCTGGTGCCGTTGATCCATCGGATGGCCAGCACCGAGATCATCGTGGCGCGGCGCGTAACGGCCGGCGAAGATGTCGCGGGCAAGACAGCCACGATTGTTCTGACGGTTCGCGACGAACGCGACAACATCGAGCCCATCGTCCGGGCGATCCCCAAGGTCGGTGCCGACGACGAAATCCTCTTTGTGGAAGGTCATTCGACCGACGGAACGCGCGACGAGGTACGTCGCATGATCGAAGCCTATCCACACAAGAACATCAAGCTGCTCACGCAGGACGGCGTTGGGCAAGGTGACGCCATCCGAAAGGGGTTCGCCAGCGCCCGCGGCGACGTCATCATCCTCCTGGAAGCCGATCGCACGTCACCGCCCCAAGACATCCTCAAAGCGTTCGAGGTGATCGCCACGGGACGTGCGGACTATGTCAACGGCACGAGGTTCATCTATCCTCGGGCCAAAGGGGCGATGCCGCGCCTCAACGCGATCGGCAACTGGTGTTTCGCCCTGTGGTTTACCTGGTTTCTGGGACAGCGGGTATCGGACGTCTTGTGCGGGATCAAAGCCATCGACCGCAAGCAGTATCGGCGTCTCGATCGAAACTGGGGCTTCCTGGGTGTACGCGATCCATTCGGTGACTTCGAGTTGATCTTCGGCGCGGCGCGTCTGGGTTTGAAGATCTGCGAGGTACCCACGCGCTATGGATGCCGCTCGTATGGTGTGCCCAAGACGAAGGCGCTGCGTCACGGAATGATGCTCCTGCGCATGGTGGCGCGGGCAACGGTGGTGTTCAAGTGTCGCTAGTAGACTATCACGAAAGTTTCGCCGCGGTGTACGACACGCTCTACGCGGGGCGTGACGTGGCGGGTGAAGTCCGCTTTGCCGCGGATTTGCTGGAACTCTCGA
>JADFOB010000150.1 GCA_022563055.1 Planctomycetota bacterium | reverse complement strand
CTCGAGTCCGTCCAGCCGCGCGACGTTGCGACGGACCGTCTCGAGCAGCCGATCCGCTTCATCGCCGTACCCCCAGGTGACGGAACCCTCCGTCTGAATGTATCGAACCGTGGGTGGCCACACGAAGCCGATTCGCGGGTAGTGCAGCGCGATGCGATACCAGTAGTCACGATCCTCGCCGCATCGGAGGTTCGGATCGAACAGGCCCACCGCCCGGATGACGTCCTGGCTGATGAGGAAGCCCGACGTCTGGAGAGGCGCCCCCGCAACCACCGCGTCGAAAAAGAGCAGCGATGTCTCGCGGGTGCTCTTGAGTTGCATCCATCGCTTGGTGGGCATCCGCTGTTCGCTCCCGTCGAGCGATATGATCGTGTGACCACCGCAGCACCAGGCCAGTGATCGGTCACGCTGGATCACATCCCAGCATCTCTCAAGGTGGTCGGGCGACCATCCGTCATCGGCATCAAGGAAGGCGATCCATTCGGCGCTCGCAGCGGCGATGCCCCGGTTCCGCGCGGCGGCCACACCGGCATTCTCTTGATAAACGTAATGCACGCGCTCGCCGAAGCTGCGAGCGACCTCGGCTGTGGCGTCCGTCGAACCATCGTCCACGACGATGATCTCGCTCGGCGCGAGCGTCTGGTTCAGCACGTCCCCGACAGTTCTTCGAAGAAGGGACGCAGCCTGGTAGGCGGGGATCACCACACTGATGGGGCACGCGCCTGTCACCATTGCCTACCTCGGGGCCGTTTTGCTTCGGAATCCACGCCACAGTTCCAGCAAGAACGCGAAGTCTTCGGCTCTTGGCCGCCAGGTCTGCACCAGCGTCAACCCGCTGAAGCGCGCGAACGAATAGACCAGGATCGCGGTACCCACGAACGACCCGGCGGTCATCGCCCATGCGGCACCGACCAGCCCCATTCGTGGCAGAAGGACCAGCAGCAGCACCAGATTCGTCACCGTGCTGCACAGCGTCGCAATCGAGAAGACGCCTGGGTGGTTGGTGCCGTTCAGATAGGGCACGATGATCTTCGCAGCACTTCTCAGCACGGCACCGATCGCGACGATACGGATGATCGGGACGGCTGGGAGGAAGCGATCGGAGAGCAGCACGCTGACGATGGGTTCCGCGAACACCGCAATGAGCAACACGCACCCACCGCACAACGCAGTGACGACGCGGGCGCACATGGCGGTCAGCTCCGGTCGACCTGCGGCGTCACTGGCTACACGGGGAAGAATCACGCCCGCCACAGCGTCGGCAATCATCAGCACATTCATAACCAGCGCCACGCCCGCGGCAAAGAGTCCGATCTTGGACTCCGAGGCAAACAGGAACAGGACCAGCACACCGATCTGCGCATTCATCATGTTGCTGATCGAGGCGAGATAGTATCGCGCGCCATACCCGGCCATGTACCGAAGGCGCTCCCACGTAGGGCGAACCCAGTGTAGATCGAACTGGCGACGGAAGTAGATCAGAGCCAGGACGACGACAAAACCCGCCGCCGCGATGTTGGCCGCCACCGCACCGCCGACGCCCCACCCCATCACCTTGATCGTTAACACGGTTCCGCCCAGGCGGAGAATCGACTGCACGATGTTGATGATGGCGCAATAGGTGAACGCGCGCACCGCCGTGAGAAGCAAAAGGAGCGAGGTCGACCAGAGCTGGACGGCTGCCAACACGACCGCGAGCGTCAGCGCTAGCTCCGGCGCCTTGCGAAAAGATTCGATGGGGAGTCGAATCACGAGCAGGCCGACAACAACCGCAAGCAGCCCGCCCAGGCCGCCCAACACCATCCAGACCGTCACGCCCTGGGAGACGGAGAATCGTTTGCTCGCGATGAAGTACTGTGCGGCTGCATCGAAACCGAACAGGAATGCGACGCTGAGGATGGCGGCGAACATCATGCAGACGGCGTACGAGCCGCGTCCCGACGGCTCGAGGAACCATGCCAGACAACTCTGGATGGCCAGACCGGGCACAATGGCTGCGACGCGCGCGCCGAGCGTGACGGAAACATCCCGGATACCAGGGGCGAACAGCTTCATTCAGAGGGCATCCATCGGTAAATCGCTGTGTGGAATCCAGCGCCACCGATTCTGCGCCATCGATCCGAGCCCCAAGCGCGAGCGCGGGGTCTTGTCTTGTGACCGGTCGCTTGCGCTCGCGGCTCTCAAAAGCGACGCCTAATCGCGCACGGTGGTCTACGCCGCTAAAACACACGAACGTCCGTCTGAATATCGTCACATGACAAGCTCATGTCAAAGGCGTGCAGGCGCCCCTGCGAAAGCCCTAGCGCTCCGCCCACGCTGATCTGATGGGGTGGCCCGTGTGGCACAGCGGCCCTCCGCTGTGTCTGGGAAACCGCCCAGCCGAGGGCGGCTGGGCCACATATGGCTCAGCTAGTGCCTTGACGCACGTCAAACGATAGGTTCAGTTGGGTGCCATTGCTCTTGAGCCCCGACGCGTCGGGACTCTTCGTACTACCAGCACCATACGCCACTGCTCAAGAGCAGTGGCACGCCGAGAACGTCCATCAGTTGGCATGCGACAGAGCACTGGCCAGTCAAAACAAGCGTGACGGAGCCCCGGTCCATGTTTTCTCGCGTACGCCCGCGCCTTGTGCCGATCTGCTGGTTGCGGGACTATGGGCGCGGTGCGGGAAGTCTGCGCAACCGGCCCGGCCGATACGGGGACGGTGCCGTGGCGATGTGACCGTGGACCGTGGGCGAGCGAGCCGCGTGTCGTTAGGGAACCTATGTCGACTCAGCCGAACGTAATGCGATCCGATCCGTTCCTCCTTTCAGCCCCTACAACGGGCGGGGCCGATGTGCGCACGTTCTGGATGCTCCTCTGTCCCGCCGGTGCGGTCTGCCTGGCACTCTACTTCGCCAACCAATCTTGGGCGGCGATCGCCCTGGGGGCCGCGAGCTTTACGCTGGCCGTGGTGATCGCACCGCAGGTCGGCCTCTACGCCTACTTCGCGTGGCAGGCGCTCGATGCGGCCGTCGTGACGGGCCATTACGACGTGTTCAGCCCGGCCAAGGCCTTTGCGCCGTTCCTGCTGCTTCTCTTCCTCTTTCGCGTGGGGCGTTCCGGGACGCCGATGCAGGTCAGTCGCCCATTCGTCGTGACCATGCTGATCTTCGGAACGTACGGCCTTGTGACTTCGGTCGCAGCGATTCAGCCGCTCGCGGCGCTGCGATACAGCGGACAAATCATCGTTCAGGCGTTGCTGTTGGTCATGGCGGTGCACTTGCTCGACCGGCGCGAGTACGTCCTCCGGCTGATGCTCGCTACGGTGTTGGGTGGCGTGGTGGCGGCGTCGCTGATGTGGATCACGGGCGGTGTATCGCGGCAGTTTACGCGGGGAACGCTGGGCGAATTCGCCAATCCCAACACGACCGCGCTGGCGCTGACCATCTCACTGGCGGCCATCCCCGCAGCCTGGGCGTACACGCGGCGAAAAGTGTTTTATCTGTTCTATCTGGCCGTGACGCCCCTCCTTGTCGGCGCGATTCTCATGACGGGTTCGCGATCCGCGGTGATCGCGGTTTTGGCCGCCTTCGTGTTGGGTGTCGCCCTTGCGCGAGGCGCAGGCCTGTTCAAGCGCGTCATCGTTGCGGTCGCCTGTACGGTGGCGGTCGTCTACATCGCCGTGGTCGTGGTCCAATCGGACATGCTGGACGCGAAGAGCCGCGATCGGATTGAGGAGTTCGTTCGCGCGCGGGGCGATGTGGGCGATTCCCGACTCGACATCTGGAATCTCGGTTTTCAGACCTACACCGAGGCGCCGGTCATCGGCGTCGGTTTCGGGAACGCCGCCTTCACCCTGGAGCGAAGCCGGGGCTGGTTTCGGGACATGCACTCATCGTATCTATCGGTGCTGGTAGACGGCGGAGCAATCGGTTTGATGCTGTTCGGTTATGGCTTGTGGCAGTTGTTTCGCCGTGTGCGTGGGATCCGTGCGTCCGCGGCGGCCATACCCGCGTCCATCATGCTGTGTTTACTGCTCGCGTCGGCTCTGACCCACACCATACACTTCACAAAGTGGTTCTGGGTGCCCGCGACGATCTGCCTGCTGCTGGCGGAACAGGCACATCGCGAGCGGGCGCCGGCGCCGGCCAACCAAGCCGTTGCTGAACCGGGCGCCATTACCACAACGACCGCTGGTTCACCCATCGCGGCAAGGTCGCCCGGTCGTCTTGGGTATGGGCGGGCTTGATGCATGCCTCCGTGAAAAGCGCCGCCTGCCATCACGGCGCACTTGGCGTCGTGTCGGCGATGTTCCTTGGCGTCGCATCCATAGCGCTCGCCGCGTCGGCGCAGGCGGGGGATTCGCAGAATAATTCGTCCCAAAAGAGCAGGGCCAAGATCCTTCCGTGGATCGAGATCAACATCCCACAGTATACGATGGAGAAGTGGTGGCCCCGCGCCGCCCGCACACGACCTCGCGCAAAGTTCATCGACTACTGTATCGAGGGTTTGGAGCATTGGGCTCAAGTCACGGACACGGCTATCGTGACGACGAAACCGGGGCAAATCATGGCCCTCTATCCGGAACTCATGGAGCGGAAACCGAAGAATCTTTTTATCATCGGAGGTCTCAAGACGTACATACTTCCAGGTACCTCGCCGGAGGATCCCAGACCGTACGACTTCGCCGACCCCGGAGGGTGGCGCCGCATCGCGGAGGAGGCCCGCAAGGTTGTTCGCATCACCGGCACG
>JADFOB010000149.1 GCA_022563055.1 Planctomycetota bacterium | reverse complement strand
TGGGCCATGCCTTTCCCGATGTAAACGACCCTGCGCGTTTGCGCACCATTCTTTCCGAGCCGGCAGCGCGAGCGACCGGCGCTCAACCCCGCGCTGGCGCTTGGGGCTCGGATCAGTGGCGCGGCATTGCGCACGGTGATTTACATCGAGATGCGGGTGCGATTGCCCGTTGCGAATGGTGACCACTCCTTTGAAAAGGTGGGCCACCCGCCGTACACACCGGCGTAGCACAGGCGAAAACGAAGATTTCAATACGAAAAAAGTCGCAAACTCGTGGAAAGTGTCTAACTTGGGTTAGAGCAAGGCTGGACCTCCGACACAGGTGGTTTGATGGGAGAAACATGCAGCGGGTTGTGGCGATTGTGAATCCGGTTTCCGGACGGTACGGGCGAGTGGAAGCCTTGCGCGAAGTCGGAAGGTTGCTTGCAGGGCATGACCGTGAACTCGAGGTTCTTACGACCGATGGTGTTGGTCATGCCACCATTTTGGCACAGGAGCGGGCGGCGGGCGCGGATGCCGTGCTCGTGGTCGGCGGCGACGGGACGGTAAACGAGGTTGTCAACGGGCTGGTCGGAACAACGACGCCGATCGTCGTGTGGGGCGCGGGCACGGAGAACCTGCTCGCCCGCGAACTTTCCTTGCCGAGGGGACCACGGGGCGTGGTTGGGGCGTTGCTCGGAGGAGAGGTCATCCACTTTGACGTCGGTGTTCTCAACGATCGCCGCTTTCTGTGTGTTGCCGGGATCGGCTTTGACGCCGAGTGCGTCGCGCGCCTCAAGACCGTGCGACGCGGGCACATCAGTCACTTCGACCACATCGTACCCGTCTGGCGCACGTTCCGGACGCACCGTTTCCCGGATCTCAGAGTCACCGTAGACGATGTCTGCGTCTTCGATGGACGCGGATTCGCTCTGATCGGAATGATTCCGCGATACTCGGCCGGGCTGCGGATCTGGCCCCGCGCGCAGTACGATGACGGACTGCTTGACGTGTGTGTGATGCCCTGTGCGTCGCGGAGGGAGCTGGCGGGTCATGCGTGGCGTGCGCTGTGGCGTCGGCATACGGGGCGTGGGCAAGTGGTCTACTGCCAAGGTCGACGGGTCAGCATCAGTTCCACGCAGGATGTTCCGATCGAGCTGGATGGCGAGCTTGTCGGTTCGCTTCCGGCGGAGTGCTCCGTTCTCGTCCGAGCAGTGACGTTCTTGCGGGAGCGCACACGGTAAGGGTCGGGCGGGAGCGTGCGGGTCCGCGACACTTCCGGCGGGATGGGTGCGTCGACTCAGAGCCGCGGGCACAAGCCCGCGGACCCCCTGCGTCAGCATGTCTTGCGCCCGGTGCTCTGAAAAGTGCCCGACGCCGATTCTGTCATGCACCCGGAGCGTGCGATGGTCGCATCCCACGCTTGACCGACCCCGCAAAATGCGTCACGATGCAGCGGATTGGATCTTAGGCGCCTGTTGCGCCCGTAGGCGGATTCGGGCGGCGGGCTTGGCCGCTTGTGGGACAAAAAGGCCACCGCGCAGCGAGGGTGTCGGTGGATCACCCAGAGCCGGAGACGACGTGGACAACGGCGCGACCAACGACAAACCGGCCGGCTTTTCGCTTCTTAGCCAATGGTTTGGCGTTCCGTTCCTCATCGTTGCCACGATTGTCGGCGGTGCGGTTCTGGTCGTGTTCCTCTTTGGAGCGCCCGCACAACCGGAGCGCCGCGACGTCGACAGCCTGCTCCAGGTTTTGGAGGCAAGCAGCGGCGAGAAGAGCGCCGGGATGTTGCTGCCGCGTGAGAAAGAGCTGTGGCAAACGGCGCTCGAGCTGACCACGCGGCTGGAAAAAAAGGAGGTCGAGCTCTCCGACGACGAGGTGCTTTCGATCGCCAAGCGGCTGGCGGTCCTCGTGAAAACCGATTTAAGACACGTGGATCGGCTTACGGCGTCCGGCGGGCAATCGGCGGATGGCTACGCCGTCCGTTCGCGGCGGCTCGAGTTTGTGATCCACGCGCTGGGGCGAACGGAGCGCGTGGAGGCGGTTAAGCCGCTGATCGATGTTGTTCGTACAGGCCGGGAACCATACGTGCGCGTGGCCATGCAGGAGTTGGGCAACTTGCACGAGTTAGGGGAAACCCGCGCGTCGATCCGCCCGGTGCTTGAAGTGCTCACGACTGCGGCGATGCCCGAAACGCTGTTGACCGCCTGCACCGTACTGTCTGTTATTGCCGATGAGGAGGATGCGGAAGTCATCGAGGCACTTAAGAGCACGAGGCTGGCCCACGAGGGCGAGGTCGCGTGGTCGGCGGCCCTGGCGCTGGCGCGTCTTGGCAGTCCAGCCGGAAAATCAACGTTGATGGATCTTCTCGATCGAACGTTTTGGGAAGCGGGCGAACGGTATCAGGCGACGGATTCGGCGGGGCGCCTCGTCCGGTATGCCATGCCGCCCCATCGTGTGGATGATCTTCTGATTGCAGCAATGGATGCCGTGTCGAACCTCGATGATCCGGAACTTGGGGCGATGGTCGAGCGGTTGACTTCCGATCCGTCACCGACGGTTCGAGGTCGCGCGATGGCTGTGGTGAGCGCAAGAGGTAAGTAGGATGGCTACCAAGAATGTTATAACCAAGGTCTGGATTGAACCGGGGTGCATCGTCTGCGATGCGTGCGAGACGACCTCTCCCGATGTTTTTGAGGTTCAGGAAGAAAACTGCGTCATCCGACCGGAGGCTTTGTCACCCGATTTCACGAAACCGCGCACGGAGGCGATCACCGACGCAGCCGAGGAATGCCCGGTTGATGTGATTAAGTTCGAGACCGTGGCCGTGGAAGTGTCTCAAGCGGAGGTGGACGCCGCTACCGCATCGGGCCAAACGTCGGAAACGGCGGCGGAATCCGCGGTTGAGGTTGAGGCTACGCCTGCTCCGGCGGCACCTGCCCAAGCATCGGCGCCTGTCCAAGCCTCGGCGCCGGTGGCGTCTGTCGTGGCTGCAAAAGTGCCCGAGGGTCAGCCCGACCCCGGCATTGCCGCGTTACTCAAGGCGACGGCGGCGCGGGGCGGTCGAGCGGGGATTCTGCGCGACGCCGCCGGTGAAACGGCGGAGGCATGGCGCCGTAAGAACCCCAGCGAGCTACCTCCCGATGCGCGGCAGGCCAGGGTCATGGAGGCGGCGAAGAAGGCAAGCAAAGAACCCGATCTGGTGCGGCGGAAGGTGGCGGGTGGTGCCGCGCTGACGGTGGGATGGGTGGCGTTTGGCACCGGGGTTGGCATTTCGATCGGTCCTGCGATGGCGCGGTTCATGATGCCCAACGTGCTCGAGGAGCCCGACCCGCGTATCCGGATGGGGCCTTTGAAGACCTATATCGAGATGGCACCGGGTAGCGTCAACGAAGACTACAAGCCGCAGGGAATCTGGGTGGTTCGCCTGGAGGAACGGATCGCGGCGCTGAGCATCATCTGCACGCACCTGGGCTGCATCCCGAACTGGCTTCCCAACGACCGCAAGTTCAAGTGCCCGTGTCATGGTAGCGGGTACAAGCCCAACGGGATCAACTTCGAGGGTCCCACGCCGCGTCCGCTCGAGCGGTTCCGCATCTTCGTCGAGGGCGGGCTCGTGATCGTGGACAAGAGCAAGAAATACCAGTATGAACTTGGGCAGTGGGATCAACCTGGGAGCTTCCTCCCGGTGTGAGTGGCGCGGTAACACGAGGCGGGCGTTCGTAACGACTTACTGACAAAGACTTTCTGAGCGACTGGCACGATCACGCGTCCGTCCACGCAGGGCGTGCAAGGATTCCGGCGAAGGATGTTCACACGTTTACAAAACTGGGTGCGCGAGGGGCAGATCTGGGGAAGCGTCTTTCGTCACGGCGTTCCACGCGACCGCCGCACGCGCGCGATGGCGATTCTGAGCAACGTCTTTCTGCACCTTCATCCCGTGGCGATCCGCAAGAGTGGGATTCAGCTTTCGTTCACCTGGTGTATGGGCGGGCTGACCTTCTTCCTCTTCCTCGTCGAGGTCGTTACGGGCGTGCTCTTGATGTTCTACTACCGCCCGACGGTGGAATATGCCTACTTCGATATTCAAGGGTTGCGCGCTCACGTGACGCTCGGACTTCTGCGCGAACTCCATCGGTGGGGTGCCCACGCGATGGTGATCTCAATCTGGCTTCACATGCTCCGCGTCTTCCTTACGGGCAGCTACAAGCCGCCGCGTGAGTTCAACTGGAGCATCGGCGTCATTCTGCTGGTTCTTACGCTGCTTTTGTCGTTCACGGGCTACCTGCTGCCGTGGGACCAGCTTGCGATGTGGGCGATCACGGTCGGGTCGAACATGGCCCGAGCGACGCCGTTCGTGGGTGGCGAGGGTCCCGGCGCCGCGTTCATACAGATCGGCGGCGTGCCGCTGGTCCACGCGGGCGACGACGCCCGGTTCGGCCTGTTGGCTGGTACGTTCGTGGGTCCGAATGCTTTGCTGCGGTTCTATGTGCTGCACTGTGTGTTTATTCCCGTGGCAGCGACGGTGTTGATGGCGGTGCATTTCTGGCGGATTCGCAAGGATGGCGGCATTAGTGGACCGTTGTAGGAATGCGGAATGGCGAAAGCGGAGATAGTCAATAGCGAATGGCGAATGGGGCACGCCGGCGTTTGGTTGTTCTTGGTTGGTGATTCGCAATCTGACAGCGTAGTGGCACACACGCGATAAGCAGGTTACTTCGGCCGCCACGGGGGGCGGCCGCTTCATGGCCGGGGGC
>JADFOB010000148.1 GCA_022563055.1 Planctomycetota bacterium | reverse complement strand
CTTGGGACCCAGAGCACTGCGTTGATCATTGCCCTCGACCTTGAGGACGACGTAATCAATCTCGGCGCCCTTCTTGAGGACTTCGGACGGATGGTTGATTTTCTTGGTCCAGCTCATGTCGGAGACGTGCAAGAGACCGTCGATTCCCTCCTCGATTTCGACGAATGCCCCATAATTCGTTAGGTTTCGGACGCGGCCGGTGATGCGGGTGTTGGGTGGATATTTCTCGGCTACGTGTTCCCAGGGATTCTCCAGGGTCTGCTTGATGCCGAGCGATATCTCCTGTTTGTCCTTGTTCACGTCGAGCACGATGACGTCGATCGTATCTCCCACGGCGAGGATTTCCGAAGGATGGTTGATCCGTCGTGTCCAACTCATCTCGGAGATGTGAACGAGGCCCTCGACGCCCGGTTCCAGCTTGATGAACGCGCCGTAGTTCATGATGTTGACGACTTCGCCCTCGAGGCGCGACCCGACGGTGTAGCGTTGCTCCACCTCGTCCCATGGGTTTTCCTTGAGCTGCTTGAGCCCCAGGGCGATCTTTTCCTTGGCGCGATCGATGTTGAGGATTTTGACCTCGATCTCCTCGTCGATCTTCACCAATTCGGAGGGGTGCCCGACGCGATCCCAACTCATGTCGGTAATGTGGAGCAGGCCGTCGATGCCGCCGAGGTCCACAAAGGCGCCGAAGTCCGCGATGTTCTTGACCTGTCCGCGGCGAGTTTGCCCGACTTCCAGACCGGACATGAGCGTTTCCTTGGCAGCTGCCCGCTCTTCGTCGATCAGCTTGCGGCGTGAGATGACGATGTTGCGGCGCTCGGCGTCAATCTTGAGAATCTTCGCCCTGACTTCCTTGCCAATGAACGCGCCGATGTCGCCCGGACGTCGGATGTCGACCTGGGAAGCCGGTAGGAAGACCGGGTAGCCAATGTCGACCAGCAACCCTCCCTTGATCTTGCGCATCACTCGACCGGTGACCGTATCCCCCTCGTGCTTGCTCTCAATGATCTTGTGCCAGTTGATGATCCGATCCGCTTTACGCTTGGAGAGAAGGATATGTCCGGTGTCGGACTCAAGGCTCTCGAGCCAGACCTGCACGGTGTCGCCCGTGTCCACGGAGCTCGGGTCGTCCCATTCAGAGCAAGCCACAAGCCCCTCGCTCTTGAGGCCAACGTCGACCACGAAATCATCGCCCGAGCGGCCCACGATGTGCCCGGTCAGGATGGAGCCGCTACGGAACTCATCATTCCGCTTGTCAATCAGCTCGCCGACCAGCAGGTCGCTGCCCGAATCTTCCAGAAGCGAGCCCAGCTCCTCACTCAAACCCGTACTCTGGCTATCCAACTCGTTGATGAGGTTTTGATCCACCATGTTACAACTTCTTCGCCCTCGTTGGGGCAAGGGCACGACGCGCCGACACGCGCACGGCACCCGCGCGGCGCCGATACGAGCAACACATCCACGATTCTTCCAGGAAACCTGTATGCCTTCGCGGGCGCGGACCATCCGGCGCCTTTTTCGCGATCGGCAGGAACGTCAACACACGCTGATACGGTGACGCCCGCGTCGGCGTTTACGATTGATCATCGCCCGGCCGCCAACCGTTCTCATGCGCGCGCGAAACCCCTGTTTTCTAGCTCTTTTGATCTTGCTGTTACGCCTCGGGTAATGCATCTTCTCTATATTCTCTGTAACCCGACGTTCGCCGCGCCGAACTCAGGATGTCCAGCAACACGGAAACCAAAACACGAACGGGGTAATCTAACGCTTTCGCGTTCGGCGTACAAGTCCAGATACTTCCCGGCGCCGTCTGCGGGTCCGCGTCAGGTCTGCGGGTAGATTCCAGAACCGAGCCCCGAGCGCGAGCGACGGGTTCTTCCGCCGCCCCGAAAGAACACCCCGCGCTCGCGCTGGGGGCTCGGATTAACGGTCACGGGTTCATGCCCAACGCCCTACGGCCACGGGTTTACGCGTGCCCCTTACCTTGACGGGATCCCGCCGCTTCGAGCCCTATTGCCGGCAAGCGAGGTGTATTTGCCCTTGTATTTCGCCGATGCTATTATAGGGCATGTTGCCCACGCAGTGGGACAGACGTTTTTAGACGAGGCGTGTCTGCACGCCGCCCCGCCGTAGACCCCGTACCGGCCTTTGGCGAAGAACACGGGATGCCCGTTTCCCACACGGGTTCCGTGGCTTTCGCCACACGCCCGTTTGGAAGGCACCGTGAGCCAAGCCAAAGAACTGGCCTGGGCCAAAGAAGTCATAGGCCATCAGTTTAACGACCCGGACCTCCTGCACACTTCCCTGACGCACGCCTCCGTGGCGGACTCCAGGCTAAAGAGCAATGAGCGGCTCGAGTTCCTCGGAGACGCCGTACTCGATCTGATCGTCTGCCACGAGCTTTTTCGACGGTTTAGCGATTGGCTCGAGGGCGATCTTACCAAAGTCAAATCAGTCGTCGTGTCGGGGCGGACCTGCGCGAAGATCGCCGATGAGATCGGATTGGCCAAGCTGCTGATCCTGGGAAATGGGATCGACCGCCAGAGCAACCTTCCGATGTCCGTTCGCGGTGCCGTGTACGAGTCCGTCATCGGGGCTGTCTTCATTGACGGAGGGCTCGACGCGGTCAGACCCTTCGTCCTCCGAACGCTCGCTAAACACATTGACCGGTGCTCGGAGTCGCAGATTCACGACAACTTCAAATCGGCGTTGCAGCAATACACCCAGCGGCACATGTCTGCGACGCCTCACTACGAATCGCTCGACGAGCAGGGGCCGGATCACAGCAAGTGCTTCAAGGTCGCCGTCGTGATCGCCGGTCGACGCTACCCCGGTGCATGGGGCCCCAACAAGAAGGAAGCAGAGCAGGAGGCTGCCCGGCTCGCGCTCGAAGCGCTCGAATCCCGC
This sequence comes from Planctomycetota bacterium, assembly GCA_022563055.1. The sequence continues at coordinate 1,846 of JADFOB010000148.1, read as the reverse complement.
CGAGCCGATACTTCGTCCTGAGAAGAAGCTATCAGCTAAACCACCGTGGGCGATTACGCGCCGTTTTTCCGAGCCGCGAGCGCAAGCGACCGGTGTTCAACCCCGCGCTTGCGCTTGGGGCTCGGATAGGTGGCGCAGGATCCCGCACGACGCTTTAGTAGTCCTCAGACGTCAGCTATCAGCCATACAGCTTCTCAAACACGCTCTCCAGGCATGTTCAAGAAGGGAGGGCGAGGCTCCCGCCGAGCCGCGTGCAGAAGCAGGACCAAGGCTCAGCGGGAGCTTCGCCCTCCCAAACCTGCTCCCTCCGCGGATTCTTAGACAAGCTCGAAGTGATCCCACAACCATTATCGGGCGTAGCTCAAGGTCGCTCGCGGCGTGTCCGAAATACGTGATGGTGGGGGTCGCGGATCCCATACCGTTAGCGATAGTCCGACCTGTCTTGGTCGTCAAAGAGCAAGCCCCATGCGTGACCGCACCGCGCCGTTGCCACTCGCCCCGGTCGCTCGGGCATTAGAAGCACGTAAGGCGAGCGCTTTCCTGGTCATAGGCGACCCCGAACCACAAGCAGTGGCTGACGCGCTGCACAACGAGGTGGCGGTGCTCCGCGTGCAGGAGAAGGCTCTGAGGGTCCGGGTCCGCCTGCTTGACGACGAACTTCAACGCGGCGGTGCGATGCAGCGCAGCCTGTTGCCTGCGGCGCTTCCGACGCTACGCGGCGCCGAGATCCACGCCCTCTATCGTCCCGCCGGGGCTCTCAGCGGTGACCTCTACGATGTGGTGCGGCTCGACGAGCGGCGCATCGCGATCTCGCTCGCCGACGCAACCGGACACGGCGTGGCAGCAGCCATCCTGGCGGCCTTCGTCAAACGGTCGCTGTGCGGTCGTGAAGCGATCACCGATCACGCCCCGCATCGCAACCTGGGTGACGTCTTCGCGCGGCTCAACCGGCAGGTTCTGGACGCCCAACTTGCGGAGTGTCAGTTTGTCGCGGCCCTGCACGCCGTGTACGACGAATCCACGCGGGTCATCCGATGGGTTCGTGGCGGCGCGCCCTACCCGGTCCTCGTGCGGCGCCACAGCCCGCCGCGACCGTTACGAAGCGAAGGAGCACTCCTGGGCATCGACGCCGATGCAAACTTTGAGATTGGCGAACTGCAACTTCAGCCGGGAGACACGCTCATACTCTACACGGACGGGCTCGAGGAGCCGCTGCTCAGAGAAGACGACCGCCTTGGCTACGAGAATCTCCACCGGAGCGAATGGTTTCGCGGGCTTTGGGGCGGGTCGATCCCGGAACATCTCTCTAACCTGGAAGGCAAGCTGGACGGGATGGCGTCCGGTGAACATCAGCGCGACGACGTCACGGTCATAGCACTACACATCCACGGCGAGCACGGCGAGACAGCGCAGCCGTCTGATCCACCCACCCTGCAGCACGCATGCCTGGATCGCTCCCGGTCTGAGCCGCAAGCGCTGGTTTACACGGAACGTCGGTCGTAGCGCTACCCCACTTCGACGATGCCCGCGACACGAGCGCCCAACCTCACGGTTAGCCGGACCTTGCTCTGGTGTCCCATCGACGCTGATTTGACGGGGTCACCAGTGTGGCACAGCGGCCCTCCGCCGTGTCCGGGCGAACACCCAGCCGAGGGCGGCTGGGCTACAAATGACTTAGCCAACTCGTCAAGAAAGCGTGACAGAGCCTTAGTAGAACAGGGTCACAATCAAGTTGGGTTCCGAGTGCTTTCCCTCGAACATGCCAATGCCCGATGTGACGAACTTGATCACGATCTCGTCGTTCCCGTCAATCCACTCGTTGATCTGCGTACTCATGAACACAAGC